>CAXBGV010000208.1:0-5388 GCA_963975235.1 uncultured Flavobacterium sp.
CCCAATATATCTACTGCCCCTGATGGAAGTGAAAAGCATTTTAAATAAAAATGGTTTTGTTTCTTGGATTAAAAAAGCGACCAAAGGAAGCTGTTTTAAATCCTTAGAAAAAACGGTTTTTAGAAAAAATCTTGTAACGCACAGCAGGATAAAGGCTCTTACTTACACCTTTTAAACTGAGGTGCGAATATAAAAAAAATAACCCGAAAATTAAATGCAATTTTCGGGTTATATCATTTATAATTTATGGTATCTAATCTACGTTGTCGTGTAAATAAGAGTTATTAGAACGTAATTGTAAGTCATTATTACTGTCTGTACCAACTGAGATTCTAGAAGCCGTATTGTTGGCTTGATTATTAGAGATATCAATCCCTAAACGTTTGTAAGCAGGCTCTCTTTCGTATTCATCTATTTTAGATACATTGTTATGAAACTTATAATTGAATTCCTTCAATTTTTTTCTTCTTTCATCAGCTCTTAAGCGCAAAGTTTCCTCGATTGTCATTTCCATCGGAGAAATTGCCTCGAACTTAGTAGTACCATGCGTAGTGGTATCTACTTGTTTCATAGTGATGTTCATCTCCTCAGGAATTACTTCCTCTACTTTTGCTACTAGTTTAGAGCTGATAAAATCATTCTCAACTTCCATGTACTCTTCCAAGGAATATTTGATAATTCCGTTATCTGAAAGCTCTGTTACAGGAACAAATTGCACCGGTTGGTTCACTTTTATATCACGCGTTTCATTTGTTAATTCAAACAAAACTTTTTCTTCCTTTTCTGCTTGCACTTCTGCAACTGGCTCTGTTTTAAAAAGAGGCAAGTCGAATGAAAAAGTAGTTTGTTCTTCTTTCTCAACTGCTTTAGGCTGCGCCGCTTGTTTTGCTTCTGTAGCTGCTGGTGTTGTAAAAGTAAAATCGATATCTTTTATTGGAGAGACAATTTCGAAGGTAACGTCAAGATTCTTGATAAACTCTGACATTGCCATTAACTCTTCATTACCTGCGACAGGGACAACTGGTTGTTGCACTGTAGGAACAAATTTCTCTTCCTCCTCTTCTAGTAAATCAAAAACTACTCTGTCATTTGAATTTGAAGCAGCACTATCTGAGTTCAAATCAAAAGCAGGAACTGTAGCATTAGATAGATTATGAACACTTCTTTGTTCATCTTCTAAAGTATGAATTATTTTTTTTGGCTCCGTGTTTACGATTCCGTTTTGTTGTTCGATATCAAAACCAGTAGCAATAATAGTTACTGCAATTGCATCACCAAGAGTCTCGTCCTCACCAACACCCATAATGATGTTTGCATTGAAACCAGCTTCAGTTTGGATGTGGTCATTTATTTCTCCTATTTCATCTAAAGTGATTTCATTAGAGCCAGAAACGATGAGCAACAATACGTTTTTAGCACCTGTAATTTTGTTATCATTTAATAAAGGAGAATCTAAAGCCGAAACGATCGCTTCTTTTGCTCTATTTTCGCCTGAAGAAACAGATGATCCCATGATGGCAGTTCCGCTGTTCGCTAAAACCGTTTTTGCATCACGTAAATCGATATTTTGAGTATAGTGATGTGTTATCACCTCCGCAATACCTCTTGAGGCTGTTGCCAAAACTTCGTCCGCTTTAGAAAATCCGGCTTTAAAACCAAGATTCCCGTACACTTCTCTTAATTTGTTGTTGTTAATTACAATCAATGAATCGACTTGCTTGCGCAATTTTTCGATTCCGATAAGTGCTTGTTCTTGACGTACTTTACCTTCAAAAGAGAACGGTAAAGTCACAATACCTACAGTAAGAATTTCTCTTTCTTTAGCTAGTTGCGCGATAACCGGAGCTGCTCCGGTACCTGTACCACCACCCATTCCGGCAGTAATGAAGACCATTTTTGTATTGCGGTCTAACATTTTTTCGATATCAGCGATACTCTCAATAGCAGATTGTTGCCCTACATCAGGGTTTGCTCCCGCACCAAGTCCTTCAGTTAAGTTTACACCAAGCTGAATTTTATTAGGCACCGAACTGTTTTGTAACGCTTGTGAATCCGTATTACAAACAATAAAATCAACTCCTTTGATTCCCTGCTTGAACATGTGATTAATAGCATTACTACCTCCTCCACCTACACCTATTACTTTGATTACATTTGATTGGTTTTTTGGTAAATCAAATGAAATACTTCCAAATTCTGAGTTGCTCATCTTTTATTTGGTTTTTGATATTAATTATTAACTATTGTATTTTCTATAAGGGTAAAAGCCCTACTCTGCATTATCTAAAAAATCCTTAATCTTATCTACATAGCGATCAAAAAAAGATCTTTTAATTGTATCTCCTGTAGACTCTTCCTTTTTATTAGACTCCTCAACTTCCTTTTCTTGATAATCCTGATAAGTACTACTTGCATACTCTACGACTGGCTCTTTATGAAAGATTGGTCGCGGTGGTGCTACTTCTTCTTTTCGAACAGCACTTTGCGATTTGTTATCGATGCTATTCATTACTAAACCTACCGCAGTAGCATATAATGGACTTGAGAACTCTTCGTCCGAATTGCCTGCTAGGTGCTCATTTGGATAACCTATTCTAGTATCCATTCCTGTAATGTATTCCACTAATTGCTTAATGTGTTTTAATTGTGCACCTCCACCTGTAAGAACGATTCCTGCAATTAATTTTTTACGAGGGTCTTCATGACCGTATGCTTTTATTTCGGTAAAAACTTGCTCCACGATCTCTACGACGCGAGCGTGTATGATCTTAGATAAATTTTTCAATGAAATTTCTTTTGGTTCTCTTCCTCTTAAACCAGGAATTGAAACTATTTCATTGTCTTTATTTTCCCCCGGCCAAGCAGAGCCAAATTTTACTTTTAGTAATTCTGCTTGTTTTTCGATGATAGAACAGCCCTCTTTAATATCGTCAGAAATTACGTTTCCTCCAAAAGGAATTACAGCAGTATGACGAATGATACCATCTTTAAAAATGGCCAAATCAGTAGTTCCTCCACCTATATCAATTAAAGCAACACCTGCTTCTTTTTCCTCTTGGCTAAGCACTGCATCTGCTGAGGCTAAAGGCTCTAACGTTAAACCTGATAATTCTATTCCAGAACTTTGGATGCATCTGCCTACATTTCTGATAGAAGCAGCTTGACCAACAACTACATGAAAACTAGCTTCAAGTCGTCCGCCGTACATACCTATTGGCTCTTTGATTTCAGACTGACCATCAATTTTAAACTCTTGTGGCAAAACATGAATAATCTCTTCACCTGGCAACATTGCTAATTTATTGACTTGATCAATAAGTAACTGAATATCTGCTCCTCCAATAACCTCTTCAGGATTATTTCTGCTGATGTAATCGGTGTGTTGAATACTACGTATGTGTTGCCCAGCGATACCTACAACAACGTCTTTGATTTTGTATCCCGAATTATTTTCTGCTTCGGCTATAGCTTGCTGAATAGATTGTATCGTTTGCGTGATATTGTTAACAACACCCCTTGCTACTCCTAAACTTTTAGATTTCCCAACACCTAAGATTTCTAACTTACCATATTCATTTTTCTTGCCTATCATGGCAACAATTTTTGTAGTCCCAATATCTAGACCCACTGCAATATTCTCTTTTTCCATTATCTATTTATTTAGTGCAAACTACTTGTTTTGTAAACCGGAGGTCTATCTTTTTATATTTGTACAACGTACTATCTATAACTGCCTTTTGAAAAAAAGCTTTATAATCTTTAAATTTTTGCGAAACTTCTACTAAACTTCCAAATTCAATTTGGTAGTTGTAGTTCCTATTGAACATTTTTAGGTTTCCATTAGGCATAATCTGAATCGCAATGATGTTTTTTTTCAAAAAATCATCGTCATAAATAATTCGACACAATTGAGTAAATTCTCCGCTATTTTCTTTACTGATCCTCCCCGAAACAAGTGGCACTCTGGCTGCAAAATTATTGGATAATGGCATTTTACCTCCTTCATAATCAATATAAAAGGACTCATTTCCGTTCATAACTCTCGCTATCGGAGTCTTTTGTTTTACCACTGCTTTTAAGACACCATCAATGCTTACAAATACATCTGATTTTTCAATCATCTCATTTGAATTCAGGATTCTCTCCAGCTTATTCAAATCTAGTTGATCTTTTTCAATGCTTGAAGCATTCTGATTATTTTCTATCAACAATTTATTAACCGCTTCTTTCTTAATAAAAAGAGTATTATCTCCTACAAAAATAACTTCAGATTTAGCTAATTTTCGATGTTCATTTCGATTTGACATAAACGAAAACAAGAAAAGAACAATTCCTATCATTAAAACTAATCGAGTATTTGTCCAATTAAATATTTTCATACAATGCTTTTTTAATTGGCCCAACTAATTCTCCTATATCTCCAGCTCCTATCGTTACAATTACACTAGCATCACTTGCTAAAATCGATTCGATTACATCATCTTTCGTAACAAGTTTTTTATTCTTGTTATCAATTTTATTCAACAACCATTCCGATGTAATTCCCTCCATAGGAAGCTCTCTAGCTGGATAAATATCCATCAATAAAATTTCATCAAAATTAGTCAAACTTTTTGCAAAACCATCAGAAAAATCGCTAGTTCTACTAAATAAATGTGGCTGAAAAACTGCGAGTACTTTTTTATCGGGATACAACTCTCTAACTGCCTGATGCACTGCGTTAATCTCTGTAGGATGATGTGCATAATCATCGATATATACAAAGTCATTCGTCTTTATTTGATAAGAAAAACGTCTGCGAACTCCTTTAAATGAAGCTAAGGCTGCTGCGATACTATCAGTTGGAGAACCAAAACTAACTGCCATTGCAATAGCCATCAACGCATTCATCAAATTATGTCGTCCTGGCAAACCGAACCTAAAATCTTTTAAAACTCCTGCAGGCGTTTCGATATCGAACAAGTAACTCCCGCTATCAATTCGAACATTAAAAGCTTTATAAACCGCATTTTCATTTACAGCAACAGTAGTCCCTTCCAGAGGTAGCTCTGTTGTGATAAATAATTTGGACTTATCACTAACCTTGTTAGCAAATTCTACGAAAGAAGCTTCGATTGCATCGCTAGTTCCGTAAATGTCCAAATGATCTGCATCCATAGAGGTGATGCAAGCAATATTAGGATGTAAATGTAAAAAGCTACGATCAAATTCATCTGCTTCGACCACCGTAACTGTTTTTCCTTTTCCGATTAAATTAGAATTATAATTCTCAACGATTCCCCCGATAAAAGCAGTTACATCAACGCCACATTCATATAAAATATGACCTAGGATACTTGATGTTGTTGTTTTACCATGTGTTCCTGCAACAGCAAAACAAAAAGTATC
>CAXBGV010000209.1:0-5331 GCA_963975235.1 uncultured Flavobacterium sp.
AAATCATGTCCCGGACGATCTTTAACGTAAGCTATTAATTTTTCAGATGTTCCTTCTGCGCGACCCAATTTCTCATCCATGATCTTACAAAGCAACTTAACCAAATCGATATTCTGCCATTCATTGAAACCACCAATGTTATAAGTATCATGATTGATTCCTTCATGAAAAACCAAATCAATAGCAACGGCGTGGTCTTCTACAAACAGCCAATCGCGGGTATATTTCCCATCTCCGTAAACAGGTAAAGATTTATTTTGTATGATATTATTAATAAATAAGGGAATTAATTTCTCTGGAAAATGAAACGGACCATAATTGTTTGAACAATTGGTTAACACATAAGGTAAACCATATGTTTCTCCATAGGCTCTAACAAAATGATCTGAACTAGCTTTTGAGGCAGAATAAGGCGAATTAGGATCGTAAGCGGTAGACTCGGTAAATAAGCCTTCAGCACCTAAACTTCCGTATACCTCATCGGTACTGATATGATAGAAACGTTTTCCTTCCATATCGTCTTTCCAGATCGTTTTGGCAGCATTCAATAAATTCATTGTCCCTATCACATTTGTTTTCACAAATGATAATGGATCGGTAATAGAACGATCCACGTGCGACTCTGCAGCTAGGTGCAAAACCCCATCAAACTGATGTTTTGCAAACAAAGCATCAATAAAAGCAGCATCTACAATATCTCCCTTAAGGAAGGTGTAATTAGGTGCTTGTTCGATATCAGCAATGTTCTCTAGATTTCCAGCATAAGTCAAAGCGTCTAAGTTGAATATCTGGTAATCAGAATAATTGTTAACAAAACGTCTAACAACGTGCGAACCTATAAAACCAGCGCCACCGGTTATTAGTATTTTTTTCATTTATTTCTAATTTTTATAGATTATCTTTCATTTGTCATTACTTAGCATTTTTTGTTTCCCCTGCTCTAAGAGAACAAAAAAAGAAGAATGATGGTACTTTAAAACATTACGATCCATTTTTAACCTAGTTAATAGAGCTTTTTAACCTTTGGTCTACGAGCAAAAATTTCACAAACCACGCCTCAAAACTCATTCACTTTTCACTCCCTACTTCTCATCATTGACAATAACTGAACGCTATTTCCCGAAATATCAACAAACAATCCCCTTAAATCTCTTCGCACCACTCTTTAGTCCGCCCTTAAATTAAAAGCATAAGAAAACAATGAAGAAGTAAAGCGGCAGCAATCCTCGAGTTGAGGACGAAGGACGAACGGCTCGGGCAGCGGAGCGGAACTTCGAGGTAGTTTTCAAGCTTTTGATTTTCAGGCTTGATTTTTTGTTTCTTTTGTATCAAGACAAAAGAAAAGAACTCCTTCATAAAAAATCACGTTCTGAATTTTCAGCTCCATTTAGGGACGGGGCAAACCGAAAACTGCATCCTTCTCACTACTCATATCTCACTTTTCACCAGCTCTAAACATCTTTTCAGACTCTCCTTATAATCTGGAACAGCAACACCATACACTGCTTTAATCTTAGTTTTGTCTAATAAGGAAAAAGCGGGACGTGCTGCAGGAGTAGGATACGATGATGACGGTATACCATGCACTTTACAACTATCTCCGGTTATTTCTTTAATAGCCAACACAAATTCATACCAACTAATTTCTCCCTCATTCGAATAATTATAAAGTCCAGGAACCCAATTCTCGTTGTTTACGATATCCATCATGGCTTGTGCTAAATCGGCAGCGTAGGTAGGTGACCCTATTTGGTCATTCACCACACCTAATGTATCACGTTCATGCAGTAGACGTTGCATTGTTTTGACAAAATTAGTTCCAAAACGACTGTACACCCAGGACGTTCTAATAATTATAACATTTGGATTAACAGCTAAAGCAGCTAATTCTCCAGCTCGCTTAGTAATGCCATAGGTATTGATAGGATTGGCGATAGCCTCTTCATTCAGCGCGGTAGACGACGTTCCGTCAAAAACGTAATCTGTCGAAATGTGTATCAACTTGACCCCATGCTCTTTTGCGTATGCTGCTAAAACAGCAACAGCTTGATGATTTAATAGATCGGCTAATTCCGTTTCTAATTCCGCTTTATCCACTGCCGTATAAGCGCCACAATTTAAGATAATATCAGGTTGGATAGTTTCTAACTGTTCTTTTAGCAACTTTGTATCATCCAAAGAAACTTGTGTTCTGTCTGCAAAAAACCATTCATATTGCGAATAATTTTCAGACAAGACTTTTAATTCAGAACCTGACTGTCCACTAGATCCAGTTACTAAAATTTTTATCATGTTTGTTTTTTAACGTAAAAACCTTAAGGTATTTTACTACTGATTTTATTTTATTCTGATTTTTTCACTTACAAAGCAAACTAAGTCCCCATTGTCAAGCCGTCTCTAAATGGTAAAGTTTAAATAATTCACACAATTGCAAGACGACATAATTTCAGTACCAATAACTTCGAACTTTTAGAATGCAAAACTACATCTCAAAACGATTCACTACTCACTATTCACTCCTCACCCCTGACCCCGCAAACCCAGGCAAAATAGCATCTTTCTCAGACACAATAATTGCATTAGAGTCAACTTGCCAATCAATATTTAGCGTAGGATCATCATACCGAATCCCTCGTTCACTGTCTTTATGGTACAATTGGTCTACTTTATACAGCACCGATGCCGATTCACTTAAAACCGAAAATCCATGAGCGAAACCAGCAGGTACTAATAATTGTTTTTTATTTTCGGCACTTAGCACGATACTAAAGTGCTGCCCGTAGGTTGCAGACTCAGCGCGTAAATCTACGGCTACATCTAAAATTTCTCCTTCTAATACACGTACTAACTTGGTTTGAGCATAGCTTCCGATTTGAAAATGCAAGCCTCTTATTACGCCACGTTTGGAGAAGGACTGATTATCTTGAATGAAATGGTAGTCTAAATTGTTTTTTTCAAACTGCTCTTTATTAAAAGCTTCAAAAAAATATCCTCTATCATCTTTAAACACTGAAGGATGTAGTACAATAAGATCTGCTATAGTTGTTTTTTCAATTATCATTCTTTACTTTCAATTTACTAAATACTTACACTTTAGAGGAAAATTAAATAAATTAATTCTTTTTCAATATACTCTTGTACCAGGGTTCATTTCCAACTTTCATACCGTACCCATAACCATAACCATAACCCTTAGTCGAATCAGTATCATTAAGTAAGATACACATATTTGGTAATTTCTTTTCTTTATATAAACCATTAGGTATGTCTAGCATTTTCTTTTCTAAGAAATTGGCTCTCGCAA
The DNA here is from genome assembly GCA_963975235.1 of uncultured Flavobacterium sp. Lineage (GTDB taxonomy): Bacteria > Bacteroidota > Bacteroidia > Flavobacteriales > Flavobacteriaceae > Flavobacterium. The sequence continues at coordinate 3,305 of CAXBGV010000209.1, forward strand.
CGTATATAAAGGTGTCTGCATTTTTAGCAATTAGCAACGTATCGGTCACTAAACTTACTGGGGCTGTATCTACAATAATATAATCGTATTCTTTTTTCAATTTTTCGAATAAAGAGTCTACTTTTTTGTTCATCAAAAGCTCTGCTGGATTAGGCGGAATAACCCCGGCAGGTAAAATATGAAAATTTTCATATCCTTCATACTTAACAATAAGATCCTCTACTTTGAGATCATTAGACGACAGATAATTCGTAAATCCGCGCTCTGGCAAGGTAACATATTCATCCAGCTTTGGATTTCTAATATCCATACCAATCAACAAAACTTTTTTACCTGACAAAGCAAAAGTGGCTGCTAAATTTACAGACACAAATGTTTTTCCTTCCTTAGGGAACGTAGAGGTTAGAAAAATAGTTTTAGCAATGCCCTCCGGCACTTTAGTTAGCATAAATTCTAAGTTAGTTCTTATAATTCTTAATGCTTCAGCCGAACTTGTTCTACTTTCTGATTTTATAATTTCATTAGGCGTTTCTGAGGTAGGAACATCTCCAATAAACGGGATTACTGTTTTCCCTTCTAAATCCAGTCTACTTTTTATTTTTGTATCTAAAAAATCTAATAAAAATATAATTCCAGCAGGAATCAGTAACCCAATTAATAAAGCTCCTAGATAAAATATACTTGGTTTAGTAGATACAGGACCTGTCGAAAGAGCAGCATCAATTACCTTTGCGTTGGGCTCCGTTGAAGATAGCGCTAAAGCAGTTTCTTCCCTTTTTTGCAGTAAATACAAATACAATTCTTCTTTCACTTTTTGTTGACGCTCAATTACTCTAAATTGGCGTTCTTGAGAAGGTATCTTTTGGATTTTGCTGTTAAACAAATTTTCGTTTTGCTCAATATTTCTTTGTTGGATTTTTAAAACAGAACGGCTTTTTTCTAAGCTATTAAGTAATGTTTGCCTTAAACTGGTAATTTGCTGATCCAATTTAACTAATGTTGGGTTAGAAGTAGTTGCCGATTTCAACATTCGGTTCCTATCTATGATCATCGAATTGTACGTCCCAATCAATGAAGAAGCGTCCCCAGAAACATCCGAAAAAAGATTAGCTGGTAATGAATTCTCATTTGTACTCTTTTTCACGTACTCTAGTACTGAATTTAGTATATTCAATTGTACTTGAAGGTCGATTCCTTTACTCGTAAATTCAGTTGATCCAGTAACATATCGCTGCCCCTCAGATTCTACATCAGTTATCTTATTACTTACTTTAAAACTTTCGACATCTTTCTCAACTCCTTCTAGTTCTTTGTTAATTAATTGCAATCTATTGGAAACAAAAACAGAAGTATTCTTTGAAATAAATTCCTTGTCACTAACAGCATTTTCATTGTAAGTTTGCACTAATTCATCTATGAACAACACCGATTTTTGCTCTACTTGATCAACTAAACTTAATACTATAACACTACTTCCCTTAGTTAAAGGTGCTATACTCAATCGACCTCTAAAACTTCCAGCAACGCTTTGCACAGGACTCACAACGATTGTCAAAGCAGTATCACTAGACATAGTTAGATTACTAACCTTTGTGATGATCAAATCACCGTACTTCGTTTTTATGTTTTGTCCATATTTAAAAGACTTCCCTTTTGATACTATTACACCTTCCGTATTCACAAGAGTAAACAGACCCGACGAAAGTTCAGAAAAATTAAACACCATATACTGCTGATCAAATCCAGGAACTTGATTGATAAATTGAATTTTGACAGGAGAATCTGAAAAAAGTTCTTTTTCCAATACGTTTCCCTTTGCTATCACCGAAATGTTAAAATTAAGTCTTTTAACTACTTCCTCTAGTAAGGTTCGTGAACGCATGATTTCAATTTCATCATCGACATTCCTTGCACCGCTATTAATGCCTAGATCGGAAAAAGCAGCAGCCTCTGAGAGCCTCCCTCCTTTTTTAGTGTCTTTCATTAATATTGTTGCTGATGCGCTGTATATGGTTTTTAATTTTTCT
>CAXBGV010000210.1:0-5305 GCA_963975235.1 uncultured Flavobacterium sp.
AAAACAACAATTATGAGCGCAATTTGGTACGAATGCAAGGTAAAATATAGAAAAACAGATGAAACAGGTAATCAGAAAGTAATTTCAGAACCTTACTTAGTTGACGCTTTATCGTATACTGAAGCCGAAAGTAGAATGAATGAAGAAATGGCTGCGTACACAAGTGAAGAGTTTAAAATTACCACTATCAAAGTGGCTAATTATGCTGAAATTCATCCTTTTGAAAATGCAGATCGTTGGTTTAAATCAAAAATTTCGTTACTAGCGTATGATGAAGAGAGCGGTAAGGAACGCAAAACAAATATGTATTTCCTAGTTCAGGCAAACGATGTAAAGGAAGCTTATGATAATACCGTTGAGACCATGAAAGGTACAATGGGTGATTACAGTATTCCTGCTATTGCAGAGTCACCAATTATGGATGTTTTTCCGTATTTTAGTGGAGAAGAAGACAAGTTAGAGCAACTTGAAAAATTTAATGCTTTGAAAGCTTCTAAGCCAGAGGTAGCTGTAACCGTAGAGGATCATATGGAGTTTGCCGCTGAGGAAGCAGCAGTTTAGATCCGAACATCATTTTAAAAAAATACAATTCGGAAGTCTAAAATTTAGTGATAAAATTTAAACTTCCGATTTTTTTTTTTAATTTTTCAATTATTGGAAATGCTAGAGTATACTTTGTTTTACTTTGAATGCAACTGAATTAATGATTGCATTTTTTTTTGAAAAAACGGTGGTTGTATACTCTGTTCTATGTTGTGTTATATATAAAAATTATACTAAATAGCTCAAGAACAATAAGCCACTTTATTATTACTAAATTTAGGGTAAGTTAAAACGTAATATTTACCGCCAATTCTATAACTTTTTTCTAGAGGCGTTGTTTAATTTAGTTTTTTAATTTATTGTCTATGAATGTAGAAATAGCCATTGTATTAGGGATTTTAGGAATCGCCTTTTTGTTATTTGTTAGTGAAAAATTTACTGTAGATAAAACGGCATTTTTTATACTAACAAGTCTTCTATTGTTTAGTCTTGTCAGTCCAGAGGAGGCTGTTTCTGGTTTCTCAGATAATGCCGTACTAACCATTTTATGCTTAATGATTATTGCCATAAGCCTGGAAAAAAATGGAGTGGTATCTTGGGTGGCCCAAAAAATGATTCCCATAATTAAACTGCCTATATGGGTTTTTCTACCATTTTTGATGATTAGTGTCGCTTTTTTTTCGTCATTTATTGCTACTACGGCTGTTGTAATCATTTTTATCAAATTGGTTAATGAGCTAGACAAAATGGGTAAAATTGATCGTTCAAGAGTTTTACTTCCTATATCTTTTGCTGGAATTCTAGGAGGTAGCTGTACCTTAATGGGAACAAGTACTAATTTAATTGTTTCAGATATTTCTAGGAAAAGCGGTATTGGTCGCTTTAGTTTTTTTGAATTCTCGGCGGCAGGTATTGTATTTTTGCTAATCTCAATACCAATTATTTACTTTTTAGCAAAAAAGTTTTTACCGCGTAGCGCTGCTCAAAACGATCTTGATGCTCATCAAAAGTTTGGATACATAACAGCAGTTAAAATAAAAGATAACTCAAAGCTTATCGGAAAGAAGGCTGGCGAAACAGAGATTTGGAACGAAAACGATATTCGCTTGATCAAGATTCAAAGAGGTAAAAGACATTTGAAAAATAATATTAAAACCGAAGTTTTGGAAGTTGATGATGTACTATGGCTAGACCTCACATTAGAAGATTTAACAGCTCAAACAGAGAGTTTAGGATTGAATATCTTGGGAGTCGACCATGATGTTATCGAGGAAAACTTTAGTAACGAATACCATGAGGTGATTATCTTGCCTAACTCTCGCTTTATTAATATGTCACTGGAAGAGTTTAATATGACTTTACCCAATAACATCTATGTAAAAGGGGTAAGTACTGATTCTAAATATTCGAAGAGTAATAATTATTTTAAAAAGATTTTTTCAAAGAAATTCATCAATCCTGGTAATCGAGTATTACTTTCTGGGAACTTAAGCGAGATCAAGAAAATTGCAAATGATAGCAACTTGTTATTTGCTAATACTGTAATTACCGACCCTTATATCCCGACGTATAAAAAATTGATTTCGTTTTTTGCCATTATATTGGTTATTGTTCTAGCAGCAACGAATACCTTTTCTATACTTAAAAGTTGTCTTTTTGGTGTTGCTTTATGCTTATTTACGGGTTGTGTACAGCTAAACGATGCCTACAAAGGGATTAATTGGCAGGTCATCTTTTTATTGGCAGGAATGATTCCGTTGGGAATTGCTATGAAAAATACAGGTACAGATGTTTTTATTGCAAATCAACTATTTTCGGTACTAAAATCGGTTCCAGCATCAGTAACCATCACGATTATCTTTGCTTTTACCATGCTTATGAGTGGTTTTGTATCTAATAACGCCACGGCTATTATTATCGCACCTATAGTAATTGCTGTCGCTACTAAGTTAAATTTAAATCCAAAACCATTGCTTTATGCTGTAATGTTTGGAGCCAACTTTAGCTTTTATACTCCTATGGGATACCAAACAAATGCTATTATTTATGGTTTAGGAATTTATAAATTTAAGCATTTTCTAATAATAGGAAGCGTGTTGTCTATTGTCTTGCTTATTGTCGCTTCATTTTTACTTCCTATGTTGTATCTATAGATTTGTAAAGATGCTTGCTAATGATAGTAACCACAAACAGCGTTTTGGATCTTTATGAAAAGATGCAAAACGCTGTTTTTTTATTTAGATTGTAAAGTATATTAACGAATCGCCTTTACAAAATCACTTATTTTGTCTGTTCCATTCTTGGTTAAATCTTGAATGAAAGCGCTTCCTATAATTGCTCCTTTAGCGTATTGCGTTGCTTGGTTGAAGGTTTCGGCATTATTGATTCCAAATCCAATTACCTGAGGATTTTTTAAATTCATACCAGCGATACGCTTGAAATAGTCAGCTTGCGTATCACCAAAACCGGTTTGAGACCCTGTAACACTTGCAGAACTTACCATATAAATAAATCCATTTGATACGCTGTCTATAAAATGTATTCGTTCATCAGAGGTTTGTGGGGTGATTAAAAATACATTAATCAAGCCGTATTTGTCAAATGTAGGTTTGTATTTTTCTGCGTATACATCAACTGGGAGATCGGGTATAATTAAACCATCAATACCAATTTCGGCACATTTTTTACAAAAAGCTTCAATTCCGTATTGTAACATCGGATTAAAATACCCCATTATAATTAGTGGTATTTTTACGCTTTCGCGGATGTTGCTTAACTGATCAAATAAGGTTTGCGTAGTCATTCCGTTGTGCAAGGCAGTTGTAGAACTTTCTTGTATGGTTGGACCATCTGCTAACGGATCACTAAACGGAAGTCCTATTTCGATCATGTCTACTCCGTTTTTCTCTAAATCTTGAATGATTTGTACGGTATCATTTAATTTAGGATAGCCTGCAGAGAAGTAGATAGAAAGTATTTTTTTATCTTCTTGAAGTTTTTGTTCTATTCTATTCATTGTTTTATTGTATTGAAAAGGCTGTTTAGTATTGTTCTTAGTTTACGGCGCTGTATACCCAAACCTTTTCTTTGGATTGTAATAATACTTCGATACGTCTATAGTACTTACCTTCGTAAGTGTCTGCTAGTTCTAAGTCTTTTTGAGTGAGTTCGTATACAATTCCATCAATACAATCTAATGAATTATTAGTTGGAGTAATGATTGGGTAGGTTTCGACACCAAATTCTTCCTCAATTTGTATGGTATGTACACTATAACCAAGTAAAGTTTCTGGAGTACCTGTAAGACTTCGACCAAAGATGTTTTCTTGAATGTCTTTGTCTTTCAGAGTTCCGTAAGCAAATAATTTAGCCATTTTGTTCTTTTTGAAACGTTATTTTTCTGTTTGATTGCGTTAGGGATGGCAGCGGTATCTCCTAATTTGTGAAAGTGGAGGCTTTTTTTAAGCCGAAGTTTTGACAAATTGGGAATTTAGCGTACAGCCCGACCCGCTTTTTTTGCGGGTAACGCCCTAAAATATATTCAGATGCAAGGTACTCTATAAATTAAAATAATCAATATAGGTGCTTAGATCTTTGTCACCGCGACCAGACAAACTGATTACTACGATATCGTCTGGTTTGAATTTTTTATCGTTCAAAACTGCTAGAGCGTGAGAGGTTTCGATAGCTGGAATAATTCCTTCTAGCTGCGACAAATTAAGTCCTGCTTGCATGGCATCATCATCAGTTACTGAGAAAAATTCGGCGCGACCTGTTGTGGCTAGGTGCGCGTGCATAGGACCAACTCCAGGGTAGTCAAGCCCGGCTGAGATTGAGTACGGCTCTGTAATTTGGCCGTCAGGAGTTTGCATCAGTAAGGTTTTACAACCGTGAATAACACCTACTTTTCCTAATTTACTTGTAGCTGCACTCTGACCGCTATTAACTCCTTTTCCAGCTGCTTCAACGGCAATGATTCCTACTTCAGGCTCATGTAAAAAGTGATAAAATGTTCCTGCTGCATTACTACCGCCACCTATACAAGCAATTACGTAATCAGGATTTTCGCGTCCTTCTTTTTCTTTTAACTGCCATTTGATTTCTTCGGAAATTACTGACTGAAAACGTGTAACCATATCAGGGTAAGGGTGCGGGCCAATGGCTGAACCAATGATGTAATGCGTGTCGACTGGATTGTTGATCCAATCACGAATTGCCTCATTAGTGGCATCCTTAAGTGTTTTTGAGCCCGATTTTGCAGGACGTACTTCGGCTCCAAGCATTTTCATTCGAGCCACATTTGGTGCCTGTCGAGCAATATCTACTTCGCCCATGTAAATTATACATTCTAGTCCCATTAAAGCACAAACTGTTGCGGTAGCCACACCGTGTTGTCCTGCTCCGGTTTCAGCAATAATTCGTTTTTTACCTAATTTTTGAGCTACCAATATTTGACCAATAGTGTTGTTGATTTTGTGTGCTCCCGTATGGTTTAGATCTTCTCGTTTTAGATATATTTTTGTGTTGTATTTTTGAGACAAACGAGTTGCAAAATAGAGTGGGCTAGGACGTCCCACGTAATCTTTTAGTAGTTGATCGAACTGCTCTTTGAAACTAGGTTCAGCAGTGATTTTTAAATATTCTTGGCGTAATTCTTCAACATTTGGGTATAACATTTCAGGAATATAGGCTCCGCCAAATTCTCCGTAATAGCCTTTTTCGTCTACGTTGTATGACATTGTTTTTAAATTTAAGGTTAGAG
>CAXBGV010000211.1:0-5289 GCA_963975235.1 uncultured Flavobacterium sp.
TCTAAAAACATACCTTCAAATCTTTTTTTTCTTTTAGATTCTCGTTGTTTTTTACGGATGTCAGAAACGATTTTGTTCTTGTCTTTTTTAATCGAATTAACCAACTGCTCTTGTTCCTGCTTTTCCTTCACAAGTGTTAAGCGTTCCTTCTCGTTCTCAACAAGTAATTTTTTCTTAGCTACTTTTTGCGTGTTTAATTTAGCGTTAAAATCTATTAGCTCTAAGGATTTACTTTTAATTTCCTCTCCCTGGTTTTTCCTAAAACTAGTGTACTGCTTTAAGTATTGTGCGCGTTTGTAAGCTTGCAAGAAATTTTCGGAAGATAAAATGAACATAGCTCTACTTTGCTCTGAACGGCTTTTATATGATTTTACAATCATTTTAGCATAATCTTCCTTGAGGATTCCTAATTCCTTGTTCAGTTTATTAATCTTCATTTGATTAATATACATATCATTCGCTAGCAACTTCATTTGCTTTTCGGTGGTGTTGATCAAGTTTTCTTTTAGGCGGATCTTATTTTTTTGAATCAAAAAAACATTCATCGCTGATTTCTCCTTAGACTTAACGTTAAGCAACATCTTTTCGTTTTCTCTAATCTCTTTTTGTATTTCAGCTTTACGTTGTTCTAACTTTTCTTGTTGCGACTGGCTCCACGATAGGGAAGTCAAGCAAATAAATAGTAGGCTTAGGAGAAATTTTTGCATCTTAAAAAAATATTTTCGCAAATTTACTTAATTATAATTCGATTATACCCATTTGGCACACTATAAGGAAAAGAAAGTTCTTCATTAAATGTAATAGTGTTGTACTCTAAATTAATTTCAGACTTACCTTTGGGCTGGAATGTTTTAATAGTCACATTCGTAGGAAGAATAGCTTCTGTAAACACTTTGTTATTAGCGTACGCTACCTGAATCATTCTAGACTCAGCAGTTTGTGTAATCTCTTGTTTGTTTACTGTAAAATCGGCCCCGTTGATGTAAAATGTTTTCTTAGTATTTCCAGCGGTAGCGTCATCTAGACGGTACAACTGCTCCACAAGTGATACTGTGTATTTACCTGCACTTAGATCATCGAGTGCTTCCCCAACTAATAAATTCTGAATTTTACTGTAATCCAAGTCGGTTCCTAACCATTGACTTAATGCACTAAAATCTCCTTCAAAATAAGTCCCTTTTATTTTTTCATAGTAGCTTACTGAGTTGGGCGTTATAGACGCTTTGGCCATCGTAATCCCTAAAAAACGAATACTTACCAAGATTTGTTCGTCTTTTTTTATCTTAATCTCAGCAGTTACATTTTGTGACTGTTTATCATCAGCATACTTTGCATTCGCTCTAATGTATAAAGTAGAAAAGTTGCTCTTATTGTTGTAATGATTGCTTATTATTTTATTGGCTTTCATGTAGTCTACCGGCTCAGTTGCAACTGCGGCTACTGCATTAGCCTTAGCTTTACATGATACAAGCGAAACAGAGCTAATGCCTGCAATACAAACCATTAGTATTGTTCTTGAAAATAGATTCATTTTAAATTTTTTATTTTAATAATTGATTGGCTTTGGAAAAATAGAAATCTTTTTTCTTGACATCGCCTAGTCCATTATAGGATTCTCCTAACTGAATATTAAAATTAGCCTCTAGTGGTATATCTTCTACTACATAATCCATGCCTATTTCTAAAACGTCTTTTGCTTTCTTAAATTGTTTGAGTTGGTTGTAACCTAAACCAGCATAAAAATAAAACTGTGGTTGCGCTGGGAAAAGTTCTACGAGTTCGTTTGCTTTTTTTACTACGGCCTCAAACTGTGTCTCCTCTGTGTACGCTTGAAGCAAAAGTAAATTTGTTTCAATATCGACAGCAGTACTTTTTTCATTAGCTAATTCGTAGTAGCGAATGGCTTCTTTCCAGTTTTTCTTGTTTTGGTAATATTTACCAATCTCCTTAGCACTATTTATCGAAGGATCAGAGTCAAAATAACGTACTGCCTTTTCAACTTCTGGCATGTATTGCTGATTAGCATAAGCATAAATCAAAAATTCATTTAAAATCCTATGCTTGATTTTATTATCAATCTTACTGCTTTTTAAAACGATATTCATAGCAGTAACTGCTTTTGGTCCATCGTTTTTTTCTAGATGGTACTTAAACAAACTTACTTGAGCCCAAACCGAAGTTGGAATAGCTTTTTCTAGTTTTTGAGCAGTTTCTAAAACCTTATCGATCGCATCATTTTTTGAGTAATAATAGATTAGCGATATATAATTTGATTCTTCCTGCGGGTATTTACTAATTTGCTGAATGAGGTTGGCAATCTCAGTGTTTTGATACTTACTTTGTGACAGAATTTGCAGTTTGTAGGATTCCCTTCTGTCTGATTTTCCAACGGTCTCGTTAAGCTCGTTAATTAATTCAAGCGCAGCATCAAATTGCCCTGTGTTCATATAAAGAGATGTTAAGTCTTCCTTGAACTTAGGATCAAATGTGATAAGTTTATCAATGGTTTTAATAGCTCCTTGGTAATCCTTGGTAGCATAATTTACATCGTACATGCCTATCCAAAACCATTTGTTTGTAGGATCAATTTGGCTTGCTTTTTCAAAGGAGGCGAAGGCGTTTCGATAGTCTTTTTGAGCCAAATAATTTTTGCCTAATTCAAAAAACACTACGGCATTTTGCGGCTCCAACTTTAAGCATTGCTGTAAAGACACAATTGCTTTATCGTAGTTTTCGATTCCTTTTTGGGTTAGTGCTTCATAAAAATAATCCTGAAATTTATCGGCATTGGTTTTCGTCTCCGCCGGCTCCACTTGAGACCACAGCAAAGCCGAATTGCTTAGTAAGGCAAAGATTAAAACCACAACCAATTTTTTATTCATCATAATTTTAGAAATAGATAATAGGCACCCTTTTAAAAAAAGATCGGCAATCTTACTCTAACACTGAATAATCTCCAATATTTACGCTTGTAAAATTACCATCAAAGCGCGCATGATTCCCAATCATGGCATTGTCTAAACTAGCATTTTTTATATGTGAATTTGTTTGTATTAAACTGTTTTTTACGGTAGCATTTTCTACACGACATCCTTTTCCTAAGGATACATTAGGCCCTACCGTTGCATTGATTAAAACAACATCTTCACCAATATAACAAGGCGGAATAATAGTCGAATTTTCTAGCTGTACCGATTGAGATACTAGTGGCGCTCCATCTTGATGCAAGAAACCAAGCATTCTACTATTAGTCTCAACGGTTACCTCTTTGTTACCACAGTCCATCCATTCGTCGACACTTCCGGTTTTAAAGACTTTACCATTCGCCATCATCGCTTTGATACCATCATTAATTTGGTATTCACCACCATTTTGAATATTGTTGTCTAATACTTTTTGTAACTCTGTTTTTAGATCTCCTACTTCCTTAAAATAGTAAATCCCAATAACGGCTAGATCACTCACGAAAGTCGTTGGTTTCTCGACTAATTCTGTAATGTCATTTGTTGCGTTTAATTTTACTACTCCAAAAGCTTCTGGCTGTTCTACTTGTTTTACCCAGATTACGGCATCGGCTTGTGGATCTAATTCGAAATCAGCTCTAATCAAAGTATCTGCATAAGCAATAACCGCTGGGCCTGATAAAGAATCTTGCGCACACATGATCGCGTGACCGGTTCCAAGAGGTTGATCTTGCCTGTAAATAGACGCTTTTGCACCTAAACTTTTGGCTAAATTCTCTAAATCTGCCACTACTTGCTCTCCAAAAAAAGCTTCGTCACCAAGAATAAAAGCAACTTCGGTTACGGGCTCCTTTAGGATTTTAGCAATATCCTCTACTAAACGGTGTACAATCGATTTACCGGCAATAGGAATTAATGGTTTAGGTATTGTTAAGGTATGAGGGCGAAGGCGAGAACCACGTCCGGCCATTGGTACTATTATTTTCATTGTATTTGTCATTACTAGGAACGAAGCAATCTCATTCCGTGTTGTTAGATTATTCTATTTTTTATTAGGCCACAGATTAAACGGATTTAACTGATTGCTATAGCTTGGCATATCATATTTATTTGCTTTCCACAAAGGAATGCTATCAACTAATTACTACTCACCATTCACTATTCACTATTCACTTCTTACTTAACCCCTGTACTACCAAACCCGCCTTCACCTCTAGCGGTTTGAGATAATTCTTGTACCTCTACCCACTCTGCACGGTCGTGTTTCGCAATAATGAGCTGCGCAATTCGTTCTCCGTTTTGGATTTCGAAAGCTTGATTGGATAAATTTACTAAAATCACACCAATTTCTCCACGATAATCTGCATCAATAGTTCCAGGTGAATTAAGCACTGTGATTCCGTTTTTGAAAGCCAAACCACTTCGCGGTCGCACTTGCGCTTCATATCCTATTGGTAATTCAATAAAAAGACCTGTTTTGATTATGGTTCTTTCAAGTGGTTGTAAGCTAATGCTCTCAGTAAGATTAGCTCTTAAATCCATACCTGCTGATGCTATAGTTTCATAGTGCGGCAAAGCATGGTGCGATCTATTGATAATATTTATCTTCATTTTTGTTTGTTGAGTTTACTGTACTAAACGCGATTAGTACTTTGATTTATTTTTAGCCCTGATAGTAGCGGCATCCTTTTTATCCTGATTTTTTATCAGGATAAAAAGATAGAGCGGATAGCAGGAAATAGCTCCTAAAAAACTATTTTTTTATAATTTTTATTAGTGTTTCTTTTTCGTTATGATAAATAAAATACAGGAAAACGATCAAAAGTCCGACCCCTACAAAATAATTTTCTCGAAATCCGTAAAAGGATACTGCGGAGAAAATCACCGATAAGGACAGGTAGCCTCCAATTTTTTTCATTTCGTACGGAATAGGATAGTATTTATTTCCCAAATAATACGAAATGAACATCATGCTTCCGTATGCTGCTAAGGTCGCGATTGCTGAACCGTAATAACTCATGCTTGGTATCAGCAAAAAATTTAAAGCCAATGTAATTACTGCACCTGCGATAGAAATATAAGCCCCAATATAGGTTTTATCAATTAGCTTGTACCAAACCGATAAGTTAGTGTAAATACCTAGGAAGAAGTTGGCCAATATAATCAAGGGAACGACTTTCATAGCGACCCAATAGGAATCGTTAGGGATCATGACCATCTTAAACAAATCAGCAAAGACAATTACTGATAATAATATAAAGGAACCAAAAATTACAAAATACTTGGTAATCATGGCGTAGGTTTGTGGTGCATTTTTATCAGAAGC
>CAXBGV010000212.1:0-5273 GCA_963975235.1 uncultured Flavobacterium sp.
CCAGCAGCAGTAAGTTCAGCCACTTTTTCAGCGCCAACTGTATCTTCAATACCATTTAGAATAACGGTATATCCATCTTTACCTAGTCTTTTAGCTACTGTGAAACCAATACCTCCTGTAGCTCCAGTAATTACAGCTACTTTCCCATTTGAATTGCTCATTTTATCTTAATTTAAATATTATTTTTAATTGTTTTTCTTTTGTAAAGCTGTTACCTTCGGGATAAAAACCCAAACACTAACCAAAGTTAGTATAGCCAATGCCGCTCCAATTATGAATGCAGGTGTGTAATTACCACCACTCGTTAACCAAGGAACTAAATAGGTTAATCCAGCTGCAGTTAGTTTTGCTGCCATTCCTGAAAAACCAGAAAGTGTACCAATTGTTTTACCTGAAAACAAATCACTTGGTAACGTTTGTACATTTCCTATCACTGTTTGAAAACCAAACAATATAACGGCCATAATAATAACCGCTTCTGTTGGGCCACCTGGGTTTGACATGGCTAACAAAGCAGGCAACATGATTAAACAACCTAGCGTGATAACCATTTTACGTGTTTTATTGATATCCCATCCCTTTTTAAGACGATTTTGTGCTAAAAGCCCCCCAAACCAAGCTCCGAACATTGCTCCAACGTAAGGTACCCACCCATATAATCCAATAGATTGAACGTCCATACCATACACCTCATTAAGATAAATTGGAATCCAAAAAACAAAAAGCCACCAGATAGGATCTATAAAAGCAGACGCCAATATAACACCCCAGCTTTCTTTGTGTTTGAGTAATTCCTTCGTACTTGGATTGTAATCTAACTCCTCAACCCCATCAACACTATTGTTTTTTTGACCTGTCAAAATATAAGCACGCTCTTCATCCGTTATCCAAGGGTGCTCCTTGGGTGGCGATTTCACTAAAATCCACCAAGGCACCAACCACAGCAATCCTGTTATTCCTATTATGATAAAAATTGACTTCCAGCTAAAGTACACTGTTAAAAAAGCGATTAGTGGAATCGATATTATTCCGCCAATAGCAGCACCTGAATTAAAAATCCCCTGAGCTAAAGCCCTTTCCTTGGTAGGAAACCATTCTGCATTACCCTTAGTAGCTCCTGGCCAGTTGCCCGCCTCTGACACACCAAGAATCGCTCTAAATATTCCGAAACTCAAAACACCTTGCGCAACAGCATGCAAAGCTGTTGCCACAGACCAAACACCAATCGATAATACAAATCCTAACCTCGTACCAACCCAGTCAAATATTTTTCCGAAAATTGCTTGACCAAAAGCATAAGAAAAAACAAAAATGATTGAAATCATTGCATAAATAGACTTCGTCTCATCTGGTGAATGACCTGGGTAAAGCTCTTTTGCAATATCTGGCCACAAAACACTTAATGACTGACGGTCGATATAATTTATAATGGTAGCCAAAGCAATCAATGCTACTACCCACCATCTTAAACCTTGTAATTTCATAGTCCTAGCTTTTTATTGGTACGTTTTTTTTCTTAAAATTTAAAAAAAAAGTCCCTGACCTCTTTCTTTAAAAGAAGCCTCTATTTATAATTTAATCAAAATAAGAGTATTTTATTTCATCCAATCAAGACAAAAACTAATCAGATAGTCACCGCTTTTCCACAGGTACTTACCTCTTAAATATTATAGCAGTATTCATATAATGCTTTAAAGTGCTCTTTCATTTTCTGTTTCGCTAATTGCGGATTTTGAGCTACAATTGCTTCAAAAACTTCGGTATGCTCCTTTATCACCTTCATACCTTCATCTTCAGATTTGTCACAAACATGATACTTTTCGAAATTGGTTAAGATCTCAGGAGTGATTAATAACATTAAATTGTTAATCGTACTATTTCCACTAGCTTTGGCTATGGCTAAATGAAATATTAAATCTTCCTGAACAGCATCTTCACCCTTAAAAACCTTATCTGTGTATGCATCGAGTGCTGCTTTAATTTGTGCAATATCTGCCTCTGTTCTTCGTGTTGCAGCTAGACGCACCGTTTTTAACTCAAGAAGTATCCTTGTTTCTACTAATGACTTAAAATCCGACGTCCCTAATCTCAAAATATCATCAATTATTCCGTTGATTGCAATCTTACCTATATCAGCTACGAAAGTTCCGCTTTGCGGGATCGACTTCAAGATACCGTAAAATTCTAATTTTTGGATCGCCTCTCTTACACTACCTCTACTAGCCTCAAACTTCTCTGACAGCATGCGTTCAGAAGGCAGCTTATCTTGCGGCTCTAAGTTTTTATAATTAATATAATCTCTAATCTTTGCTATAATTGTGTTTAAAGACTCTTTATTATCTTTCCTGCTGATTGCTTCTAATTTCATAGTACCTACATTAAAATTGAAAATTCTGGTTTACCAGATTGGTTGGTAAATTTATAAAAAAAAACAATATAGAAATTAAAAACAATTACACCTAAACGTAATCTAAAAACCTTTTAGTGAGTTACTTCAAGTGCATAAATTTTTACTGCGCCATAGGAATCAGGGTTTTTTGACTGAAAATAATTCCCTGCTTTAAAATAATTTTCAAAAACATTCCATTTTTTAATATTGATATCATCATAAACAAATGATTCTGAATTATTTAGAATCACTTCAAGCCTACCATCAGACACCTTCACTTGTAATGTAAAACGGTTAAAGTCAACTTTCTCCTTAAAATTCCTACCATCATCATCGATCCAAGCATCTGCAGGAAGCATTTCGGCTAGAGTAGCTTTCGGATTTTTAAGTACTTTCGTTTTTACTCTTATCTTACCATTATCCCAATACACCTTTAAAATTGGTGCAGCATTATTATCCTTTTGACCTATCAAGTCTCGTTGTTCATCGGAAAGACGACCGTGAATTTGAGCGATAATCATTCGACTATATTTACCATCTGGCTCTTTTGAGGCCTTATCAATAGCATAAGTCGCTTTAAACGTTCCTCCTTGAACAAAAGTCCAGTTCACATTTTTATTACCCACTTCCATAGTCTCTCTTAATTCAGATCTAGAGAAACTACTATTAGCAGTAGATGTACCTGAAGGATATGCATAAAACACTATTGATTTATCTTTAACATCTTCGTACATATATTTTTTTACATCCTCATTTGTAGCAAAATCTAAAATTTCAGGATAATCTAAATCTAGTGTCTTACCTGGCTTATTAGGATCTACCGCGGGAGTAGTAACAGTCCAATGTGTTAAATCAATTTTAGCACTCTTCTTTTTACCCTTAGTTTCCTGACTGTAGCCAACTGTAACTAAAGCAATAGAGGCAATGATTGCCATTTTTGAAAATTTAATACTCATACAAATAGCATAATTTGGATTACTTACAAACAACAAATTTTATTTTCGTACCAGTTTGGTAAACCAATTTGGAAAACCAAATATAGAAACTAATTTCTATTAAAAAAAACAAAAGAGTATTTATTTTAAAATTCTTAGATAAAAGAAAAAACATACTTAACAGCAGAGCAACTAGCAACTTATGTTTTTGTCATTCTTCCTCTATTTGATTAACACAAAAAAGCCTGTCAGGCATTTTAAATAAATACCTAACAGACTTTTGAAGAATTAAATTCTCACTACCATTACACTTTCATGAAGTCCTCGCGTATTGGACTAAAAACATCAATCAAAACCCCATCTGCTAAGCACACTGCGCCGTGCAATACATGGGGCGGAATATAAAAACAATCTCCACCTTTAAGCACTTTTTTGTCATCACCAATAGTTACCTCAAACTCTCCGCTTACAACATAAGTTACTTGCGCATGGTAATGCTCGTGTAAAGGACCAATACTGCCTTTTTTAAAATCTACATTAACAAGCATGATAGTGTCGTCGTAACCCATTATTTTACGTTTTACACCTTCTCCTACAACTTGCCACTCTATTTCATCTCCAATTAAAAACTCCTTACTTGCTCCAAAACTTTGCATATCGATCTATTTATTTAATTATTGTATTGTATTTTGATCCTGTCCACGAATAGTTAGTACCATTAACCATCAGGTTGTGTATTTTATCTTTTGAATTATCCTTAGTTGCTATAATAAACAAATCAGTTACACCATTTTTACCTGTTATTGAGACCGCAACATAATCTTGATCTTCAAATGCTATCGAAACATTTGCAATCGAGCTAGATGCATTAATTGCGTTTTCTGTCACTGGGCTATAAGTACCATGTGTTTCGATTACGTTCACAAAAGTTGCTTTTTTTGTATTTTTCTTTCTGATAATAATTCCTGCATCCCGCCTTAAATTAAAGTTAGGATCATTTGCTCCTAAGCGCACAAGTAAAACTTCGTCTTCTGCTTGAGTGGCGGTTGTTAGCGTATAGAATTTACCCTCCGATAGCCAAGAGAATTTTGTGTTGTTTGCACCTGCTTCTCCTACCCCTTCTTTCCATAAATGCTCATATCCATCAGCTTTACCCAATGGTTCTAATGTTTTTGGTGTTTCGTACTTAAAATTTGCCGACATCATTTGACCCATGTAATAAAAAGGCAAGTCATACTGATTTGCAGTATCTGAATCTACTTGAAAAATATCCAATAGCAGCGGCTTTTCATAGCCTTCAGCTTCCAACACAACCATCGTTCTATGCATTTTAGTTCCTGGATACGCATTCTCATCTGTAGCACTAATAACCTGCACTTTTGAGTCATTCACATCGAACAAATATTGTTTAGACGAATGTAAGTTACCCTTCTCAAAATCTCCATCAAAATGGGATTTTTCATTCTGAACGATAGTATTATGCGCTATCGTTTGTTTAGCCCATGTACCATTTTCTTTCAAATAATTTCCCCCGCCTTTTTGTTCAATATTAACAAAACGAGCTAAGCCATAATCTTGTAAAACCTCCGAGCTATTGTTATAGTAAGAAAAAGACAGTTTATCAAAATGGCCATGACTAGACCCTTGTGCAGCATACTTCATGACCAAGGTCATTTCTGTATCCGCTACCCTATTTCTAAGAATAGCAACACCACCATCCTGTCCTGTTGACCCATCAGAAAGATCAATTGACTTTTTTTCAAAAGGCTTAGACAGTTTGTTTTTAATTGCGAGAGCTACAGCCATCCCTGAATTGTCAAGTTGTACCCGTCCTTGCTTTTCTGCAAGAGACAATAAAGAAGCATCTCTACCGCCAAACAAATAAGCAATATCGACAGCCGATACCAATTCTCTCGAATAGTACGACATTCCCTTTTGACCATCATTTA
>CAXBGV010000213.1:0-5250 GCA_963975235.1 uncultured Flavobacterium sp.
TAGGTTGGATTACTAAATTCACAAAAGAATTTACCAACTCTGAAAACTTGAAAAAACAAAAAGAAGCTGGTGTTACACGAAAACTAGTTGCTTTTGAAATGCAGGAACGTGCAGTGCCAAGACACGATTATGAAATCGTTGATGCAAGCGGAGCGGTTATTGGGATTGTTACTTCGGGAACAATGTCACCATCCATGAATAAAGGAATTGGTTTAGGATATGTTACTGTAGCAAATGCTGCTGTGGATGGAGACATTTACATTCGTATTCGTAAGAACGATGTACCTGCTAAAGTGGTAAAATTGCCGTTTTATAAGAAGTAAAAGTACTAGTTGTGCATGCGACGTTTTATTTTTTTTGAATTAAAATGAAAAGCGTTATTTTTGCAGACTTAAAAATACAAAACATTGATTTCTCTTCGTGAAAGTTGAAAATTCAATTCAAAAAATAATCAGAAATGGGTAGAGCATTTGAATTTAGAAAAGGTAGAAAAATGAAGCGTTGGTCAGCAATGGCCAAAACATTTACTAGGATTGGTAAAGATATTGTAATGGCGGTTAAGGAAGGTGGTCCAAATCCTGACGCCAACTCTAGATTAAGAGCAGTAATACAAAATGCTAAGGCTGCCAATATGCCTAAGGACAATGTAGAACGCGCTATTAAAAATGCCAGCAATAAAGATACTGCCAACTATAAAGAAGCTTTGTTTGAAGGCTACGCTCCACACGGAATTGCGCTTTTGATCGAAACGGCTACTGATAATAACAACAGAACAGTTGCTAATGTTAGAAGTTACTTTAACAAATGTAACGGTACGATGGGAACGCAAGGATCGGTTGAATTCATGTTCGACCATACTTGTAATTTCAGAATTCCTGCTGAAGGCCTTGATGCTGAAGAATTAGAGTTAGAGCTTATCGATTTTGGTGCTGAGGAAGTTTTTGAGGACGAGGATGGAATCTTAATCTACGCTCCTTTTACAAGCTTTGGAACTATCCAAAAAGAATTAGAAAGCAGAAGTATCGAAATCCTTTCGTCTGGTTTTGAAAGAATTCCGCAAATCACTAAAAAAGTTACGGAAGCCGAAATGGCCGACGTAGAAAAGTTGATTGAGAAACTAGAAGAAGATGACGATGTGATGAATGTATATCACACCATGGAAGAAGCATAATACTTGGTCCTAATTAAATATCAAACTCTAGCTTAGGCTAGAGTTTTTTTGTTTCAGAATGTAGAACATAAATAAAACAATATGTTATTCCTTATTTTAAGTATTTTAAGTAGTGTGATCGTAGGTGTTATTTTTAAAATAAGCCGCAAATACAGTAGCAATACCACGCAAATTGTAGCTTGGAATTATGTTTTTGCCTTGTTATTGTGCTATTTCATCTTTAGTCCTGACATTAGCACTATTGACGCAACAGCGCCTTGGAGCATTTATGTCCCGCTTGGTATTTTGCTTCCTGCTATATTCTTATTTTTAGCGGCGTCAATACAACACATGGGGATCGTAAAAACAGATGCTGCACAACGATTGTCACTTTTTATTCCCATTCTTGCCGCTTGGCTGCTATTTAATGAGGAATTTAACAGCTTAAAAGTAATTGCATTTGTAATTGCACTTCCGGCATTATTACTTATTCTTAGTAAAAAGACAGAGAATAAGAACAATAAATGGGTCTATCCGATGGTTGTTTTAGTAGGTTTTGGCGTAATTGATATCTTATTTAAACAAATTGCACTAGCGACTATTTTACCTTTTACCTCATCCCTTTTTATTGTTTTTAGCATTTCGCTCTTAATTATGATTGCCGCGGTTTTGTATGAGGTTGTTGTCAAGAAAATAAAAATTAGCGTCATTAATTTCCTAGTAGGCGCATTAGTTGGAGTCTTTAACTTTAGTAATATTTTTTTCTATCTAAAGGCACATCAGGCTTTCGCCAAAAATCCATCGACCGTATTTGCTGCCATGAATATGGGTGTTATAGTCGTAGGAAGTCTAGTAGGCGTTATAGCATTTAAAGAAAAATTAAGTACTAAGAACTATATAGGCTTGATTTTTGCTTTGGTGGCCATCATACTCATTACTGCTTCTCAAATAGGGTCGTAAACACTACCTAAAAAACTGAATTTAAGATATTTGGCTATTTATTTACTCTATACAAACGATATATCTTAGTTAATTGATATTGCTAATAAACTAAATTTTTCTAGCTTTTCATCCGTATAAAAAAGGGATATGCTTTTTATACGCACCCAAGTTCATTATATTTGCCTACTTTTTATGATTTTTTTGTTTCGACAGAGGTCAGCGCTCGTGTATGGTAAGGTTAGTACTCCAACATTCATTTTTATCGTTTAACGATAGGAGACCAAAATTATAAAGGAGTCAGCAGTAAATTCAAGAATCAGAAGTTCACATTAGTGCAACGTTTTTTTTTTATTTTCACCGATAATGCAACTAATGTATTAGAATTAAATAAAAAAGATACTTAGCAAAAGAATATAGCTCAATAAAGCGCTTTAATTTAAATACTCTATGACAAACAACATTCTAATTGAAAATCAATACAAAAGAACTAGTTTATTTGAAAAAGAAAATGTGAACTATTTAGTTCGTATTTTGAAGAGATTCAATACCGTACCAAAAATAAATAATATTAACATCATCACTTCTACAAGTGAGCCGACTGTATTTAAAATCGTACCTAATAAGTCTATTATTATTGGTACTGCTTTTTTAGACAAGCCTATTTTAGCATTAGTTTACTTGCGCTACGGAATCGAATGGCAATTATGGTACAAAGCATTAGGTAACGATAAAAAAGATATCGCACTTTGCGACATTGCTGCTCTAGAGGTTATTAGAATTTTTTATAATTTATTACCTAAAGACGATAAAGAGAAACTAGAAAACCTAGACTTTGTTTTAATCAATTTGATAAAAAAC
Organism: uncultured Flavobacterium sp.; assembly: GCA_963975235.1. Lineage (GTDB taxonomy): Bacteria > Bacteroidota > Bacteroidia > Flavobacteriales > Flavobacteriaceae > Flavobacterium. The sequence continues at coordinate 2,951 of CAXBGV010000213.1, forward strand.
AGTAGTAATTCGAGTGCAGATCCTTTATCAAAAATTATAGATTTACAATCTTTTCATGGATTAAAAACAGCAAATGCTACCATTAATGACAGTTGGAAAGCAATCGTAGACAACCTAGCAAAACCTACTGAATATTTATTAATGGCAGGAGGTGACCTTAGATTAAATATTGACGAAATTCATTTGCTCAATAAATATGGCTGCAGACCATTCCCGAGACCTGAAGCTTTTACTTTTGCATCGTCTACCGCTTCTAGCGTTTCTAATTTTGCTTTTGACAAAACAGATAAAGTGCGCAGTATATTGATCAGAAACAGCCTGAAAAACGGTTTTAAAAGCACAACAATAGAATTTTCGGAACTTCTGAAAAATAGCCTCAGAAAGATTTTTAAATTAAATGAAGAATGTGAAATCATCTTTTCGCCTTCGGGGACAGACTCCTCGCTTCAAATAGCAGCCATAACACAGACTATTTGCCAAAAAGAAATTACGCATATTTTAGTAGCTTCAGATGAAACTGGTAGTGGGGTCGCAGCGGCTTTGCGTGGTTGCCACTTTGAAAACACAACAGCATTGAATTTCCCTATAAAAAAAGGAGAACGCATCGAAGGCTTTAGAGACGTTAATTTGATCGAAATTCCGTTTAGAGACGAAAATGGAGCTTTAAAATCTACAAGTCAATTAGACGAAGAGGTATTTGCAGCCGTTTTTAAAACTAAAGAAGAAGGAAGACAGGTTGTATTGCATACTATGGATCAGTCAAAATTAGGGTATCAATCTCCTAGCGATGACTTGATCAAAAAACTAAATAAAATTGATAATCTATCGATGCAAATTATTGTCGATGGATCACAATTAAGACTCGATCCTAAAGATATTCAAAATTATTTAAACAAAGGCTATATCGTAACTGTTACAGGTAGTAAGTTTTTTACTGGCCCTCCTTATGCTGGTGCTTTGATATTACCTAAAAATGTTACGAAGTTAATTCATTCCTCTACCAATCCTCTACCTAAAGGACTAACCCAATACTACAACAATTCTGACTGGCCTGCCTCTTGGTTTTGCTCTACTAAATTATCTGATGGTTATAATTATGGATCGTACATGCGATGGAATGCAGCGATTGTCGAAATGGATCGTTACTACAAAACGCCTATTTTATACCGCAATATGGGTATTGAAATGTTTTGTAATTTTGTTGAAGAATCGATTCATGAAGCTACATTTTTAGAGCCTATTTATGGTGACGAAACAAAAATGAAAAGCTACAACAGCAAAGAATTTGGAATTAGAAACATCCGAACAATTTTTCCTTTCTTTATCTTACATAATAACGAACCACTATCTCTTGATAAAGTAAAAAAACTATACACATTATTGAATTCTGATTTATCAGAACAGTTTGAAGATGCATCTTTAGAGATTATTAGATTAGCTGCTCAAAAATGTCATATTGGTCAAGCAGTAAATGTTAAGTACACAAATGATATTGAAAGCGCTATTTTAAGAATTAGTTTGGGTTCAAGAGTCATTTCTGAGAGTTGGGTAAATAGAGACATCAGCCTATTCTTCAGAAATATAGAATTACAAATGAGTCAAATAACTATTACTATTAAAAAGATCGAATTGATCTTAAACAATCCACAGTTGCTGGATTAAGCAATTCCTAGTCTTATAAAACTCAAAAATCCCATTTGCTTAAGCAAATGGGATTTTTTTATTCCTAATAAAGCGTAATTATTTTGTAATCGATTCTAAGTCGAACAAGAAAGTAAATTCTTTTGCCAATTCTTTAAGCGCTTCAAATCTTCCTGATGCTCCTCCGTGTCCAGCATCCATATTGGTATCTAGATATAAAACAGTATCATTTTTTTTCATCGTTCGTAGCTTAGCAACCCATTTTGCAGGCTCCCAATATTGTACCTGTGAGTCATGCAATCCTGTAGAAACATACATATTAGGGTAGTTTTGCTCTTTTACATTATCATATGGTGAGTACGATCGCATGTAGTTGTAATACTTCTTTTTATTTGGATTCCCCCATTCATCATATTCTCCCGTAGTAAGCGGGATAGTATCATCCAGCATCGTTGTCATCACATCTACAAAAGGGACTTGTGCTATAACACCATTATAGAGCTCGGGTGCTTCGTTAACAATTACACCCATTAACAATCCTCCAGCTGAACCTCCCTCGGCATACAAATGTTGTGCTGATGTATAATTATGCATGATGACATACTTCGAGCAATCTATAAAATCCGTAAATGTATTCTTCTTTTTAAGCAATTTACCAT
>CAXBGV010000214.1:0-5214 GCA_963975235.1 uncultured Flavobacterium sp.
GAAACCAATTCTTGACGCTGTAAACGAAAGAGAAGATGGGATCAAGAACGCATTACTTTCTGCTGAAAATGCAAAGAAAGAAATGTTAGACCTTCAAGCAGACAACCAACGTATTTTGCAAGAAGCAAGATTAGAGCGTGACACTATGCTTAAGGAAGCTCGTGAAATGAAAGAAAAAATGGTTGCTGACGCTAAAAACGAAGCACAAGTACAAGGAGCTAAAATGATCGAGCAAGCGAAAGCAGCTATCGAGAGTGAAAAAAATGGAGCTGTTGCTGAATTAAAAGCGCAAGTGGCTACTTTATCTTTGAGTATTGCAGAGAAATTATTGAAAGAAGAATTATCTAACAAAGAATCTCAAACTAAATTAGTAGAGAAATTGTTAGGCGACGTAAAGTTAAACTAAGCAATTATGGCAGGTACAAGAGCGGCAATTCGTTATGCAAAAGCAATTCTAGACTTAGCAAACTCAAAAGGAGTTGCTGAAGCTGTTGATACAGACATGAAATCAATTGCTTTGACAATTAGTTCAAATGAGGAATTAAATACTTTTATCCAAAACCCAACTACTAGAGTTGAAGTAAAGGAAAAAGCACTTCTTGAAATTTTTGCTAGCGTTAACGGAGTTACTAAAGGTTTGTTTCATTTATTATTTGAAAACAAACGTTTTGAAATTCTCGAAGCAATTGCAACAGAGTATGTAAAATTATTTGATGAAAACAACGGAATAGAAGTTGCGAAGGTCACTACTGCATTTCCAATGGACGCCGCACTAGAAGCACAAGTTTTAGCTTCGATTGCAAAATTATCAGATAAGAAAATCACAATTGAAAAGCATATAGATCCTTCTATTATTGGAGGTTTTATCTTAAGAATAGGTGACAAGCAATACAATGCTTCTGTTGCTAACAGATTACAAGTATTAAAAAAAGAGTTAAGTAATTAGTTTTATCACACATTAGTGTCTAAATTATAAATTAAGATGGCAGAAATTAAACCAGCTGAAATTTCAGCAATATTAAGAAAGCAAGTAGAAGGTTTTGAATCTGGTGCTACGCTAGAGGAAGTAGGAACAGTACTTCAAGTTGGAGATGGTATTGCTCGTATCTACGGGTTATCTAATGTACAATACGGAGAGTTAGTAGAATTCGAAAATGGTCTTGAGGCTATTGTTTTGAACCTTGAAGAAGACAATGTTGGAGTGGTACTTTTAGGACCATCAACAGGAATCAAAGAAGGATCTACTGCAAAAAGAACACAACGTATTGCTTCTCTTAAAGCAGGAGAGCAAATGGTAGGACGTGTAGTAAACACTCTTGGTTTTCCTATCGACGGAAAAGGACCAATTGGAGGTGACTTATACGAAATGCCGTTAGAAAGAAAAGCTCCTGGAGTTATCTTCCGTCAGCCAGTTACTGAGCCATTACAAAGCAGTAGATGCTATGATCCCAGTTGGTAGAGGACAACGTGAGCTAGTTATTGGTGACCGTCAAACTGGTAAGTCAACGGTTTGTATTGATACTATCTTAAATCAAAAAGAATTTTACGATGCAGGGAAACCTGTATACTGTATATATGTCGCAATTGGACAAAAAGCGTCTACTGTAGCAGGAATTGCTAAAATGTTAGAAGAAAAAGGAGCAATGGCTTACACCATTATTGTTGCTGCTAATGCTTCTGATCCAGCTCCAATGCAAGTGTATGCTCCTTTCGCAGGTGCTGCAATTGGTGAGTATTTTAGAGATTCAGGTCGTCCAGCTTTAATTGTTTATGATGATTTATCTAAGCAAGCTGTTGCTTACCGTGAGGTTTCTCTTTTATTAAGAAGACCACCGGGACGTGAGGCATATCCTGGAGACGTTTTCTACTTACACTCTCGTTTATTAGAGCGTGCTTGTAAAGTAATCGCTGATGATGGAATTGCTAGAAACATGAATGATTTACCAGATTCTCTTAAAGGAATCGTTAAAGGTGGTGGTTCATTAACAGCTTTACCAATTATCGAAACACAAGCAGGTGACGTTTCTGCATATATCCCAACAAACGTAATTTCGATTACTGATGGTCAAATTTTCTTAGATGGAGATTTGTTTAACTCAGGGGTTCGTCCAGCAATTAACGTAGGTATCTCGGTATCTCGTGTTGGAGGTAATGCTCAAATTAAATCAATGAAAAAAGTTTCTGGAACTTTAAAATTAGACCAAGCACAATTCCGTGAATTGGAAGCGTTTGCAAAATTTGGTTCTGATCTTGATGCCGTTACTTTAAATGTAATTGAAAAAGGAAAAAGAAACGTTGAGATCTTGAAGCAAGGTTTAAATGATCCTTATACTGTTGAAGACCAAGTAGCTATTATCTACGCTGGTTCTAAAAACTTATTGAAAAATGTTCCTGTTAACAAAGTAAAAGAGTTCGAGAAAGATTTCTTAGAATTCTTAAATGCTAAACACAGACCAACATTAGATGCTTTAAAAGCAGGTAAGTTAACAGATGAAATTACAGATGTAATTCAAACTGTTGCAAAAGAAGTTTCAGCGAAATATAACTAAAAATAGTCCAAAGTTGTAAAGTCCAAAGTCTCAAAGTCAGTAATCGACTTTATTAAGGACTTTTGACTTTATGACTTTATGACATTAGACTAAAATAAAAATGGCAAATTTAAAGGAAATCCGTAATAGAATTACTTCCGTTTCATCTACGATGCAAATTACATCGGCAATGAAAATGGTTTCTGCTGCAAAGCTGAAAAAAGCACAAGATGCAATTACAGCAATGCGCCCTTATGCCGAAAAGTTAACTGAATTATTACAAAATCTTTCTGCAACACTTGAAGGTGACGCTGGTGGAGAATTTACTACACAACGTGAGGTAAAAAAAGTATTAGTCGTTGCCATTACTTCTAACAGAGGATTGTGTGGTGCTTTTAATAGTAATGTAATTAAGGAGGCTAAAAATCGCGTTTCTTTTTACGCTGGTAAGCAAGTTGATATTTTTGCTATTGGTAAAAAAGGGAATGATATCTTAACAAAAACAGCTACTGTAATTGACAACCAAAGTGGTGTTTTTGACAACCTAACTTTTGATAATGTGGCTGCTATTGCTGATACATTGACAGAGAAATTTGTAAATGGTGAGTACGATAAAATTGAGTTGATTTACAATCAGTTCAAAAATGCTGCTACCCAAATTGTTCAAACAGAGCAGTTTTTACCATTGGCTCCAATTAAGTCTGATGTTCCAGTTACTGCAGGAGATTATATCTTTGAACCATCAAAAGAAGAAATTGTATTGACTTTGATTCCAAAATCATTGAAAACACAATTGTACAAAGGTATTCGTGATTCATTTGCATCTGAGCATGGAGCTCGTATGACTGCAATGCACAAAGCAACGGATAACGCAACGGAGTTGAGAAATCAACTGAAATTAACTTATAATAAAGCGCGTCAAGCTGCAATTACCAATGAAATTTTGGAAATTGTAGGTGGAGCAGAAGCTTTAAAAGGATAATTATCACAGCATTATATAGTACGAAGAGTCACCAATTGGTGACTCTTTTTTTGTTATAAACTTTCTAATACTTATTAGTTTTAGGTGTGTTCTATCTCAGCAGCACTGCGCTCGTTTGTTTTACCTTGTCATAGGAAATATTAGTAATCGGTACTGATTTTTTTGCAGTTTTTGACTAATTTTACGTTTCTAATTAATAGTACCATTACATGGATTTTTATACTAAGGAACTAACTACTATAGACGAAATGCTCGCTCAGTACGAGGTTGTATTGCATTTATATACTAATTTCACTATCCAAAAATACGAAGCGTATCTTAAGGAAATGATTCCACATAATTACAAGCAATTGGGCATTTTTCATCAGGATACTTGTGTGGCCTTAACTGGTTTTTGGACAGGAGTTAAGCTGTGGTCAGGGAAGTACATCGAAATTGATAACTTTATTGTACACCCAGATTATCGTTCTAAAGGTCTTGGTAAAATGATGACAGATTATGTTGAGCAAAAAGCAAAAGAGATAGATTGTACTATGATTGTTCTAGACGCCTATACAGGAAATTTTAATGCACATCGTTTTTATTACAACCAAGGTTTTGTTCCTAAAGGATTTCACTTCTTGAAGATCTTAAATGAGGATGGCCTATCGTAATACGCTGTATTTTTGGTAATTTGCACATATTTTCTTTATCTGTTCTAGTTAACAATCATTAAACAAAAGAATTAGTTATTTTTGTTTTCAATTTAAATCATACCTCTTATTTTGGGATTATACAAAAGCCTTTTTAAACAAACAGCCATTTACGGATTAGCGACGGTTTTACCGCGTATGTTTGGTTTTATACTGGTGCCTCTTTATACTGATTTGCTCCCGAAAGTCGAGTACGGAAAAGTATCCATCATTTTTGCTTGGATGATATTTTTCAATGTAGTGCTAGCTTACGGAATGGAAACCTCCTTTTTTAGATTCTATAATAAGGAAACCGATAAAAATAGTGTCATCGAGACGACGACAGTATCGCTATTTTGGACCTCCATAAGTTTTCTATTTATTGCCCTATTATTTCGTGACCAGTTAGCTGTTTTTCTCCAAATTGATGTGCAATACGTCACCTGTGCGATATGGATTTTAGTATTTGATGCCTTGGTTATTATTCCTTTCTCTAAATTAAGAGCAACCCAAAGACCCATTAAATACGCTATAATAAAAATCGGGAATGTTGTTGTTTTTTTACTACTTAACATCTTTTTTCTAATTTATTTACCCAAGATTGCCAAGTATTATCCGGATAGTTTTCTGGGGACAAACTATGTACCTGATTATCAAATAGGCTATATTTTCATGGCTAACATCATTGCTAGCTTTCTAACTTTTGTAGCCTTGTCCAATAACTATTTAGCTCTAAAGTGGAAATTTAATTTTGCCTTGTGGAAAAATATGATGCGCTACGGTTTACCTATTATGATTGCCGGTATTGCCTTTGCTATAAATGAACAGTTTGATAAAATTCTTTTAGGACGCTTGCTACCCGCCAACATTGCCGAAGCCGAAGTGGGAGTGTATTCCGCTTGCTACAAATTAGGACTGTTCATGGTTTTGTACCGTACCGCATACACCTTAGGTATCGAGCCTTTTTTCTTTAGCCACGCTTCTGATAAAAATGCACCACAAACCTACGCCATGATTACCAAGTATTTTGTAA
>CAXBGV010000215.1:0-5177 GCA_963975235.1 uncultured Flavobacterium sp.
GTGGCGTTTGATCATTTAAATGCAACCTGAGATCTATATTCTTTTTAATCGCAATGTATTTAAACAAATCTACTACCTGATGTGTAAGTTCAAATAAATCTATTTTCTCACTGTTAAGCTCTAATTTTCCCGATTCTATTTTTGAAAAATCTAAAACATCATTAACAATATGCAACAGTGAGTTAGCCGATTGATTTACAGTTGACATGTACTCTAATTGAAGAGTGTTTAACTTAGATTTAATCAATAAATCAGTAAATCCAATAATTCCATTTAACGGAGTTCTAATTTCATGGCTCATGTTGGCTAGGAAATCTGTTTTTGCTTTATTTGCAGCTTCAGCTAACTCCTTGGCAGCTCTAATCTCAATTTCCATGACTTTGCGTTCACTGATATCTATGAAACTAATTACCACTTCGATTATTTCATTAGAATCGTCGAGTGATGGATACCCACTAACTAGAACCCACACAACTTTACCCGTGTTTGGGTTCCACCTACCCATAGTGAATTTATTAATTGGTTTTTTCGACTTTAATATTTTTGATACGGGATAGTCTTGAACGACCATCCTAGATCCATCTTCATTAATAAATTGTAAATCGTCCTCATGTAAATCTTTACCCACGAGATTATCAGCATAAATCCCTAGTAGTTGTGTTGCTTTGCTGTTGCACTTTAAAACTATTCCTGTAGCTCCGTGAACGACAATACCAGCTTCTAAATTATTAAGCAGTCTTTTGTATCGTTTCTCGCTATCTAGTAGCGCTTGATCACTGTTTTTAACTTTTGTAATATCTCTAGCTAAACAAATAAAATGAGTAACCTCATGGTCTAGTCCTACCATAGGCGCGATAGAAAGTTCAAACCAAAATTCGCCTAATGGTAACTGCAATTTATATTGAACACCAGTTGAAATACCCAGCTCCTCTGCTTCCTTTATTGCTAACATACTTGCATTTGCGGCATCTAGAGGGAACACATCGTGTATATTTTTACCAATAAAATCTTCTGGTAAAGCCAAAAGTAGATCGTTTCGTTTAGAATAGTAATTGTAAAAAGTCCCATCTGCAGCTACTTCAAACATGAGATCTGGTATCGCTTCAATGATAGCCTCCATCTTTTTATTCATGTTTTTAAACTCTTCTTCAGCTAATTTCCTAAACGTAATATCCGTTATTGTGCCGATATAACCTACAATCTGATTTTCTGAATTTCTTTCCATTATAGCTTGCCCCATAACCCATGTAATAGTACCATCAGGCTTTATAAAACGGTATTCTGAAACGGAAATTTCTTCATTTGTAGTTGCTTTTTCCCAATCTTCAAAAAGAACTATTTTATCATCAGGATGCACAGCATCTAACCAACCATTACCAAGTGCTTTTTGAAATGTAAAACCTGAAATTTCACACCATCTTGAATTAACATAAGTAGTGTATCCAGTTGCATCCGTGCGAAATATACCCACTGGAGACACCTCTGTTAGTGTATGATAGCGTTTTTCACTTTCATAAATAGCCAGTTCTGCTGTTTTTCTTCTTTCATCTTTAATAAATAATTCTAAAGCAAACGAAACATCACCAGTAGCTTCTTGCAATAACACGATCTCTTCCGCATCAAAAAAGTTTTTATTCGCTGCATAAAATGAAAAAACACCGATGACTTTTCCGAAATTAAAAATTGGAAAAGACGTTAATGACAAATACTCACGCTCCAACGCATTGGTTCTCCAAGGTTCCATAATTGCATCATTCTCAATATCATTACAAATCGCAGGAGCAGCTGTTCGTGCAGCTGTACCTACAGGCCCACGTCCTTCCGGTTTAGTCTCGTCAGTCGAAATTTCTTTAATGATTGAATGGTAGTTCTTATCTTCGCCTGCTATCGTAACTGGCACAACTTTTTGTTGTACCTCATCTACCAAACCAATCCACGCCATTTTGAAATGACCACAATTGACAGCTATATTACATGCCTCCTCAAATAACTCCTCTTTATTTGTGGCTCGAACAATCATTTGATTGATCTGACTTATGAAAAGATAGAGCCTATTTGCCTTGCTTATTTTATTTTTAGACTGAATAGATGTAGTAATATCATTTATAACACCGTGACACGTTACTATCCCCTCTTCATCTACAGTGGGTAATGAATGAACCTCGTGCCAAACCAACCCTTTAGTTGGATGCATGTAACGGTATTGCATTTTCAAGGGAACTAACTGCTCCTTTGTTGTTTTAATTTTAAGCAACAATAACTCCAGATCATCTTGATGAATTAATTTAAAAATTTCATGAGTATTGTCTTTAATTTGATAGTAACTAACACCATATACAGCAAAAAACGCATCACTTGCGTACGAAAAAAACAACTCCCCAACTTCATTATAACGCATAGAGTAAACAAGTCCAGTCGATGTTGCAGCAATTTTTGCAAACTTGTCCCGTTCCTTACGCAAGGACTCAATAACGGTCATATTTTGAGAAACATCTGTAAAGTTTGAAACAATGCCCTTTATACTATCATCTTGAAGAAGATTGGTTATATTGCCTTCCAGCCATATATAATGTCCTTTTTTGTGCTTAACTTTAAATAGTAGGTGTATTGGTATACCAGGCTGCAGTAAGGATTCACTAACTTTTTCTTTTACAAGATCTATATAATCGGGATGATAATAGTCTTGATCTGATAATTGTCTAAATTCATCATCAGTATAACCGTTAGTTCGACTGGATGAAGCACTTCTGTACAGTATTTTATTTTCAGTATTAAAAAGTGTTAATATACCCTCTCCATTTTCAACTAAAGCCTGAAATCGGGCTTCGCTTATAGGACTTCCCCCATTCAGGATCGATTTAACTGAACGATTGTATCCTGTAACATAAATACGATCAACTGCACGATCAACAAATGCGACAACCCAATCTATTTTTACTATAGCACTACTGCTTAGGACACAACTCGTACTAATTACGGCATTACTATGGCCAGCAGTAATTTGATCAAATAACGTTTTGACTTGTAAAGTATCGTTTGGATCTACTAAATCAAAAAAGGAGGTTCCAATTAAGTCTTCAATCCCATACCCAAAAGCAGAACTAAGCGACATATTTACCTCAATAAATCGGCCCTGCATGGACAGAGTACAAACAAAATCTCTTGAATACTTTAGACTACGCTCAAAATTAGAAACAATCCTCTCTAAATAAACATCGTTGTTTACTACCACTCTTTGATCTTGCGCTTTTTTTTGTAAATCATCACCAGACGACATTCCTTCACTACTATTCATAAATAAAAGGTAAGACTATTTATTTTTAAAATACAATACACCATCAATGATTATTACGAGCTAGTGCACAGCAAATCACAATGACTAAAGTTATATATTTTATTTACAAATCAATATAAAAAGTGTACAAAATAGCCTCTTACACTTCAAATTTTAAATTTAGATGTAAAAAAGAATGCTAAAAGTAATTTTACGTTCATAGCGGATAACTAAAAAGTAAACATTGAACTCACAAAAAATACAGTTTAAGCAGGTTACTATAGAATTATAGCGTCCTAGGCAATACATTTTTTAAAGTCTTTTTTTTTGTAATTAACTGAAAATAGGACAAATAAAATCCCAAACTACTTTTTATTAAAAAAAACAATAAACATTTGTATATACAAATTAAAAAAGTGTTACATTTGTACCAACAAATAATAAATGATTATGAAAATTGAAGATGTAATAAAATCAACAGTAGCGTTAGCTGACGATCATAAAATTATTTTGAACATAATGTACACCCAAAACGTCATAAATGAGAAGTTTAATGAAATTTTAAAACCTTATGATATATCTGGAGAACAATACAACGTTTTAAGAATTTTAAGAGGACAAAAAGGCAACCCTGCCAACATGTCTATGATCCAGGAAAGAATGATTGCAAGAACAAGCAATACAACTAGACTTGTTGATAAATTACTTCTAAAGGAATTTGTAACACGAAAAGTTTGTCCTGAAAACCGAAGAAAAATTGAGGTTTTGATTACGCAAAAAGGTCTAGATATTCTAGCTCAACTAGATCCAAAATTAATAGAGCACAATAGTGCGCTCGCAAAAAAATTAAATACCGAAGAGCAAAAGCAACTGAACAATTTATTAGAAAAATACAGAAACCAATAATATTACATTATGAACACATTTATAGACAATCAAAATTGGCGTTATGCCACCAAAAAATTTGACAACAGTAAAAAAGTAAGTGCTGCAGATTTAGAAATTTTAAAAGAAGCCATTCGATTAAGTGCCTCTTCGTACGGTTTACAACTTTACAAAGTTCTTATCGTTGAAAACCCAGAGCTTAAAGCAAAATTACTACCTGCCTCTTTTGGACAAACACAAGTTGTAGACGCATCTCACTTAATCATTTTTGCAAATCAAACTAATGTAGGTGATGCTGAGATTGATGCTTACCTTGAAAACACAAGCGCAACTAGACAAATTCCTTTAGAAGCGTTAGCCGGATATGGTAGTTTCATGAAAAGCACGATCAATCCTATGGCTGAGGACTTAAAAAACATTTGGACCTCAAAACAAACGTACATTGCAATGGCTAATTTATTGCATGCTGCAGCAGAACTAAAAATTGATACAACACCAATGGAAGGATTCAACGCGGCGCAATACAATGAAATATTAGGGTTAGACGTTTTAAACTTAAATGCATCTGTGATTGTACCAATAGGATACCGTCATGAAGAAGATGAAACACAACACTTTAAGAAGGTTAGAAAAGCAGAGAAAGATCTTTTTATTCAACTATAATTAACAAAAAAACTTTACAACAATTAAAATTTAAGAAAATGAAAAATTTAAAATCATTAGCACTAGCATTATCAGTAGTTTTTTCAGTAGCAACAACTACAGCACAAACAAAAAAAATTGATGCTTCAAAAAGCACAATCAACTGGGTAGGTAAAAAAGTAACTGGAGAGCACAGTGGGACTGTGAACTTTAAAGATGGAGCAGTAGTTCTTAAAGGAAACAAATTAGCTGGTGGAACTTTTACAGTAGACATGACTTCGCTAACTGCAACAGATCTTCAAGGAGAGTATCAAGGAAAATTAAACGGTCACTTGAAATCAGAAGATTTCTTTGGAACTGAAAAATTTCCTACTGC
>CAXBGV010000216.1:0-5165 GCA_963975235.1 uncultured Flavobacterium sp.
AGGAGAAGGTTTGCTAATCAGTAGGATATCGTTTTTTCCAAATTAAAAGTAACGTAAATGTAACGATCACAGCGGAGACGATTCCTTCGAACAACAAGGAAATACCATATGTCATCACTGTTGGTTCTCCGCCAAATAAAAAGGAAGCTGAAAGTGATTCAACGTATTGATCTCCTCCTTGCATATAGCTGTATAATATTAGGCCTGATATGCTAATAAAAACTCCAATTAAAGCTGTTTTAAGCGCTGAAGAAGCATTCTCGGGCAAACCGTTTTTACCTTCTCCAAAGTTGCTTTTTAAGGTTCTATTTGTTCCATAATAAATGAACAATATATTTAGTGCTCTCAAGTAAAAAACATCAGCTAGATTGAGTGCTTTCATTAACAGGAACAAAATGCTGATCCCAATCCAAATAATAATTCCATTGATAAGTTCTTTTGATAGTTTCATACTGTTAGTTTTAAGGGGTTAATTGTTAACTCTTTGAAAACAAATGGTTCACTACCAAATTTAAGGAAATTATTAAGATATTACAGCAGGTCGCGTAACATTAACAGTTGTTGAAGTACTCGATTGCTGTAGCTTTATCGCGTTCTAATTGAGTTGTTAATTCATTCAAAGAATCGAATTTTTGCTCAGGTCGTAGGTATTTTAATAGCGTGACTGTTATTTTTTTCCCGTACAAATCTTGGTCAAAATCAAGAAAGTGAATTTCAATCGATAAATTTTCTCCTTGTACGGTAGGGTTGAGTCCAATATTCATAATGCCTTTTAGCACATTATTGTCGATTGTGCTTGTAACGATGTAAGCCCCTTTTTTTGGAACTAGCTTATAATCCTCTTCGATCTTGATGTTTGCTGTAGGAAACCCGATGGTTCGACCCAATTGCTTGCCCTGAAAAACTGTTCCGCTCAAACTGTAGTTGTAATCTAAATAGTTATTGGCTTTTGCCATGTCTCCTTCGGAAAGTGCAGTTCGTATTTTAGTGCTGCTAACAGATATATCATCAATTTCTTTGACAGATATTTGTTCGACCTCAAATCCGTATTTTATACCATATTCGATCAAATCATCAATATTTGCAGTTCGGTTGCGACCAAAACGGTGATCGTAACCAATAATTATTTTTTGAATATTAAATTTTTCTACTAAAACAGTTTGAACAAAATCCTCGGCAGTAAGTCTGGAAAAAGTTTCATCGAATGGATGAATTACTAGGTTGTGAATCCCCATATTTTCTAGTAATTCTATTTTCTCAGTGATTGTATTTAATAATTTTATCTCTGAGTTTTCTTGTAAAACCATGCGAGGATGCGGAAAAAAAGTCAAAACTAAGCTCTCATATTCACCGTTTTCTGTTGAGTTAATTACTTTGTCTAGTATTTTTTTATGACCAATATGTACCCCATCAAATGTACCAAGAGTGAGAATTGTTTCTTTAGTAGAGCGAAAATCGTTAATGGAGTGAAAAATATTCAAAGTACATGTTTTATAATACTGCAAATTTATGGTAAGTATTTTAATGTAGTGGTATCTTAAGGCGGTTTTCATTCACTTTTAAGTCAAATTTTGTGTAATTTATTTTACATTTTTCGTTAAATGACATTTTTAACACGATACAATGCTCTAATTAATAGGGTTGTGTTTATAATTGTAGATTAATTACTTTATTTTTGTTTTAAAGTCCCGAACTCATGAGAAAAAATACCCTGTTACTTTTTGTTTTAATCTTTACTTCATTTGTGTACGCTCAAGAGGCTTCTCCTTGGCAAAAAATTAGTACTACCTCTAATTTAGTTTCTGGTAAAAATAGTGGTGCTAGTGCAAAGGCAGGTAACAATATTTATTATATTCTAGATGAAGCACAATTCAAATTGTCTTTAGCACAGGCAAATTATAGTACAGAAACCAAATCAGGTGTTGCTATTGCAATTCCTAATAGTAAGGGAGAATTAGAAGAGTATTGGGTGGCAGAGTATTCAAATTTTGCGCCTGAATTGCAGGAGAAATATCCAGAAATTAGATCCTACAGCGGAGTTGGATTATCTGATCCTAAAGCTACTTTAAGTTTGAGTATTTCACCTCAGGGAATCCAAACAATGGTTTTAAGGAGTGGTCTTGGATCAGAGTTTATCGAAAAAGAGAGTAATGAGAAAGCGACTTACGTTGCGTATAAAGGCACAAATAGGTCTAAAGGTGCATTAGCACTCAACTGTAAAACAGATGATATTGCTTTAAATAAAAATTTGTTGAGTAAAACAGCAAAAAGTAAGTCCAACAGTGGTGTTTTTAAAACGCTCCGTTTGGCGCTATCTTGCACGGGTGAGTACGCGCAGTATTACGGTGGTACAACAGCAGGTGCTCTTGGTGGCATGAATGCTACTATGTCTCGTATTAATGCTATTTTTAATAAGGATTTAGCGATTAAACTTGAGATTATCGCCAACAATAGTTTGATTGTGTATACGAATTCTGTTACAGATCCTTATGCAGATGCAAGTGTGGGAACTGATCTTGCTAGTGATCAAAACTGGAGTTTACAGTTGCAAAGAAATTTAACACAAGTAATAGGTAATAATGGATATGATATTGGTCACTTGTTTGGTAGAACTGGTGGTGGGGGAAATGCAGGGTGTATTGGTTGTGTATGTGTAAATCCTACTACATCTGTTCCTAAAGGTAAAGGAAGTGCATATACATCTCCTGCTGATAATGTGCCACAAGGGGATTTATTTGATATTGATTTTGTAGCGCACGAGATGGGGCATCAGTTAGGTGCTAACCATACATTTTCGTACGATATTGAAGACACAGGCGCCAACGTTGAGCCTGGAAGTGGCTCAACCATTATGGCTTATGCAGGAATTACAGACGATTATGATGTTCAGGACTCCTCAGATGATTATTTTACTTATTACAGTATTTTACAAATCCAGAATAATCTTGCTACGAAGTCCTGTCCTGTAAATACAATTCCTAGTAATGCAACGCCAGTTGTTAATGCCGGTCTAGATTACACCATTCCCTTTGGAACAGCTTTTGTTTTAACAGGAACGGGCTCTGATACTAATGGTGACAGTTTAACATACACTTGGGAGCAAACAGATTCTGCTATTACAACTGATCTTAATAATAGTTTTGCAGTATCTTCAAAGCCAGATGGTCCTTTATTTAGATCATTATATCCTGGTTCAAGCCCTGTTAGATACATGCCTAAGTACGAGAATGTGATTGCTAATCGGTTAACTAGTGCGTGGGAGTCGGTTGCAACTGTGGCGCGAAGACTTAATTTTGCATTAACAGTAAGGGATAATGCGGCACTAGGTAGCGCACAAACTAATACAGATAGTGCAGTGATAACGGTAAGCGGTACTGCTGGGCCATTTGTGGTGACCTCGCAAAATAATGATGCTGTGGCTTGGTACAAAGGGAATATGCAAACTATTACATGGAATGTAAATGGGACGAGTACGCTCCCGGGTTCAGTTAATGTTGATATAAAATTATCTACTGATGGAGGATTGACTTTCCCTATTGTGTTAGCTGCTAATACGCCTAATGATGGTTCTCAGGTTATTACAGTTCCAGATGTTTTGGGTCAAAACTGCCGTATAATGGTTGCGCCAACAGCAAATATTTACTATGCTTTAAATTCCAAAGCCTTCAGCATTGGGTACTCATCTGTTGCAGCTTGCGAAACCTATGCTTTTACAGCTCCATTTGCTATACCAGAGCAAGCAGCTTATACTACTAGGACTATTACTGTTCCTGCATCTTCAACTGCTGTAGTTTCGAATGTTGTTTTTAATGTAGATTTCACACATACTTTCTTTTCTGATTTGCAAATGGAAGTAGTAAGCCCGTCTGGTAAAACAGTGAAATTGTTTAATAATGGCTGTGAGAATAGTTCCGGCAGTGTCAAATTATCTTTTGATGATTCTGGTTCACCAATAGGATGTGGCGTACGTACACTTCAAAAAGTACTACCGCTGGATGCTTTAGGTGTTTTTAATGGTGATTTGGCTGAGGGAGTTTGGACGTTTAGGATACGTGATGCGATTAGAAATGATACCGGAACACTAGATGCAGCTTCAATTCAAATTTGCACGAAGTCATTTACTTTAAATACACCTGATTTTGTTTTGACTGATTTTTCATTATACCCTAACCCTACAAAAGGTAATTTTAACGTTCAGTTTTCTAGTCAATCTGGTAATGATATAAAAATACTAGTTCATGATTTATTAGGTCGCATGCTATTTGAAAAAACCTATGACAATACAGGTGCTTTCAATCAAAACATTCAATTGCAAGACCTACAGGCTGGGTTGTATTTGGTGTCTATTTATGACGGTGATGCAAAGCAGGTTAAAAAGCTTGTGGTTAATTAAATACATTTAGTTTTTAGTTGTAAAAAAAAAGGAGGAAACACAGCGTATTTCCTCCTTTTTTTATTTCCCGTTATAACTTGTCATCGTGAGCTCAAGTCCTGCCGTACCAAATGATTTTATAATTTCGGAGCTAATTTCTAATCGCTCGGGTAGCGCAATCTTCTCTGCATCGTCCCAATCGCCTAAAACGTAATCTACTTGTTTTCCTTTTTTGAACTCATCACTGATGCCAAATCTAAAGCGAGTATATTGATTGGTATTCAAGATTAGGTTGATGTTTTTAAGTCCGTTATGACCACCATCACTTCCTTTTGGTTTAATGCGTACGGTTCCAAAAGAGAGGTTTAAATCGTCTGTAATGATGAGTATGTTTTCTAAAGGGATGTTTTCCTTATCCATCCAATAATGTACCGCTTTACCGCTAAGGTTCATGTAGGTATTAGGTTTTAAAAGGAAAAAAGTTCTGCCTTTAAATTTGTATTGTGCAAGAGCTCCTAGTTTGACAGTTTCAAAAGCAACTGACTCTTTTTTTGCAAAATGATCGAGGACTTTAAAGCCTATATTGTGTCTAGTATTTACGTATTCAGCTCCGATGTTACCTAGTCCTACTATTAAAAACTTATTACTCACGTTTTCTATATTGTTTTTTGGGTTTTCGTGTCCTTCTGGGTTTATTTCATCTGTATTTTTTACTGTTTCGGTTATTGAAAGCAGTGATTTGATCCATTGTATCATAAGGCAAAAGTAAACTTAATTAGATAAATTGTCAATG
>CAXBGV010000217.1:0-5123 GCA_963975235.1 uncultured Flavobacterium sp.
CATATTTTGGAACAGACCAATCGCAAGTAGGTCGCTATTTGTCTGGAAAATCAGTAAGAGAAAGTCAAATGGGACTGATCATGAATGGATTATTAAAAGTACCAATGCAGTTTTTTATTTTACTGACTGGAGTAATGGTTTTTGTGTTTTTTCAATTCAATCCAGTACCATTAAACTTTAATCCAAACAACAAAGTAACTATTGAAAAATCGGCTTATAAAGAGGAATACAATGCTTTAGAGAAAAAACTTGATGCGCTGTCTGAAGACAAAAAAGTAATAAACCTTCTTTATATAGATCAGCTCAATCAAGACTATGATAATCCTATTTTGCGAAAGGAGTTGGTAGCATTATCAACCAAAGAGAAGGACTTAAGAGATCGAGCAAAAGAAATTATTTTAAAAGCTGATAGTAGCAGTGAAACAAATGACAAAGATTATGTGTTTTTTCATTTTATTTTAAATTACTTGCCTAAAGGATTAATTGGTTTGCTACTTGCTGTTATCATGTCTGCAGCTATGTCATCGACTGCGTCTGGACTAAATGCATTAGCATCAACAACAGCTATAGATATCTATAAACGAAATTTGAAAGTACCAAAATCAGAAAAGCATTATCTAAATGCAACTAAGTTTTTTACCCTGTTTTGGGGAATAATCGCCATATTATTTGCTTGTATTGGTACATTATTTGAAAATTTGATACAATTGGTAAATATTATTGGATCCATATTTTACGGTACTGTCTTAGGAATATTCCTGGTTGGATTTTATATCAAGTACGTTAAAGCCAAAGCTATTTTTTACAGTGCATTAGTGAGTCAGATTACAATTTTTATAATTTACTATTACGCTATCTATATTTATCCTAGTGGCGAAGAAAAACTAGGCTATTTATGGCTTAATTTTATAGGAGCTACGCTAACAATTGTATTATCGACCTTTTTACAATGGACAATCTTTAGATCTAAAAATACTGCAGACTAAAAATTATAGGCATAAAAAAACCAGCTTTACAGCTGGTTTTTTTTATGTACAAGAATCTTTTATTTGTCTTTTGTAAAAAGTATCTTTTGACCGTCACTTATAAGCATTTCAAATCCTGATTTATCAGTATTGAATTGAAATTTAAGTCCTGCTCTTTTAGATTCGAATAAATCTTTTCCAATAGGCTCTAAATTAAATTTTGGATAGTTAGTTATCTCCGCGCTTAGTGTACTATTCTTTTCAGAGAAAGTAATTTTCATTGGTGCCTTAGCTGTGCTGAAAACACCCAAATAATCATCTAATATTAGGTCTTTTTCAAGAGTATCTTTGGCTGCAGACCAAATGTTATTAGCTTCATTACTATCTGGAAACGCATGATCTGGATCTAGAGTAATACTTTCTATTTCTTCAGTGCTATTATGCTTAAATGTCCAAGACGTGTTTTTTTGCCAAATTTCGACCGGTAATTTAACTCTTTCTACACCTCCACTTTTTAATTTGATATCTAAAACTACTGGCATTGGCATTCTTTCAAAGTTTTCTATCGTAATCACAACACCTTGTTTAGGATCATTTTTTACATATTTGATAGCATTAATTCCTTGATCAAATCTCCAATTGTATTCGAACCAACCTCTCCAAAACCAACTTAGATCTTCACCAGCTACATTTTCCATTGTTCTGAAAAAATCATCTGGAGTTGGATGTTTGTAAGCCCAACGCTCAACATAAGTACGAAATGCTAAGTCAAAACGCTCTGCACCTAATACTTGCTCACGTAAAATAATCAAACCTGCACTTGGTTTAGAATAACATAAAAGACCAATGTTTGCCTCCTTCATATTATCAGGAGAGCTCATAATTGTCTCTAGTTTTGGATTCGTGTAAACCTCTGCCATTCTATGCAGATCAGCTGGATTTTCTTTGTATTCACCATTATTAAAATCTTTAGAACTTAATGAATTTATAAAAGTATTAAAACCTTCATCCATCCAAGCAAATAAGCGCTCATTAGACCCTACGATCATTGGGAACCAATTGTGACCAAATTCATGATCTGTTACTCCCCACAATGATTCTCCTTTAGACTCCCAACTACAAAAAACAATTCCAGGATATTCCATACCTCCTTCATTTCCTGCTACGTTTGTCGCTGCTGGATAAGAATACTCTAACCATCTTTTAGAATAATTCTCGATAGACATTTTAGTATATTCTGTAGAACGTCCCCATGCATCGTTACCGTCACTCTCCACAGGGTATGCAGACAAAGCCAACGATTTTTTCCCACTTGGTAAATTAATTTTTGCCCCATCTAAAATAAAAGCTGCAGACGATGCCCATGATAAATCTCTAGCGTTTTTTAATTTATAGTGCCACGTTTTTGTTGCTGTAGTAGCTACGTTTGCTTTTGCTGCAACCTCTTCAGCTGTACGAATAAGAACGGTTTTATCACTCGATTTAGCTTGTGCTAATCGTGTTTGTTCTGCTGCCGAGTAAACTGCTGTTGGATTAACTAGCTCTCCTGATGAAACTACAATATGGTTAGCTGGAACTGTAATATTTACATCAAAATCTCCGTATTCTAGATAAAACTCTGAAGCTCCCAAGTAAGGATTAGTATTCCATCCTCTTACATCATCGTACACGCACATACGCGGGTACCATTGTGCAATGGTAAATATTTTTCCGTTTTTTGTATCTAAAACACCTGTTCTGTCTGAACCTTCTTTTGGAGATATATATGAAAAGTCTATTTTTATTTTTACCGAACCTCCTTTAGCTTTTAAAGCTTCTGGTAAAAAAACTTGCATTCTAGTATCTGTGATCACATATTTTGCGTCACTTTCGGTAATTTTCCCTTTATTAGTAGAAATAATTTTTACCGATTTAATTTTGTGACCTCCATCAAAAATCTCTCCTCTCGCTCCATTACGACTTCCAGTCAAAGGAACGACTGCGTTACCGCGCGAATCATCTTTAAATAAATTTTGATCTACATTCATCCAAACAAAATTCATTTGGTCAGGACTATTGTTAGTGTACGTAATTATGTCCGTTCCTACGATTTCATTTTTAGCCTCATTTAGTTTTGCTGTTAAAACATAATCAGCTCTGTTTTGCCAATACTCAGCTCCAGGCTGTCCACTTGCTGATCGTGTAGATGTTCCATTTTTCGAGTAAAAAAAGGGAGCAAATGCATCGTGATAATTGTAATTAGAAATTGGTGCAACAGCAGTAGTAGCTGGTGTTTGCTGCGCCCATAGGGATGTAAACCCTAATAATAAAGCTATTTGATAAATAGCCTTGAAGCGAAAATTTTTCATAGATAGAAATGTTTAGAAAGCAAATTAACAAAAATTATATCACACTCGTACTAGTCAAAATACAAGGGATACATAGTAGTAAGTTGCTAGAATTGCAAGAAAGTTACATGCTTGAGCAATTGATTTTAAAAATTAAAAAATATCTTTACAGTTATAAAGAACTAAGACTAAAAAACATCCTTTTGACAACAACCATATCCAATAGTCATTTTAGCGCCTCCATACATCATTTGGGTGCTGAACTTTTTTCATTGAAAAACACTAAAACCAATATCGAATATATTTGGGAGGGAGACGAGGCGTTCTGGCCCAAACATTCTCCAATATTATTCCCAATTGTTGGAACATTAAAAAACAATTCCTATCATTATCATGGTAAAGACTATAATTTAACGAGACATGGTTTTGCAAGAGATACCACTTTTAAACTAATCAGCAAAACAGAAAATAGTGCGTTATTTTCATTAGAATCCTCTTCAAGTTCATTAGCGGTTTATCCCTTTGATTTTGAATTACAAATACAATATACATTGGAGGACAATGGATTACATGTTAGCTATTTAGTAAATAATACTAGCGCTACGAACTTGCCTTTTAGTATTGGAGCCCATCCAGCATTTGCACTTCCTGGACAGTTTGAATACTACGCACTAGCATTCGAAAAAGAAGAAAAACTCTCTTATAATTTACTCGAAAACAACCTAATAGTAGACACCACTGCAAATTTGATTGCCGTCGATAGAACAGTTCCTTTAAATTATGAGCTTTTCAAACATGATGCCCTCATATTCAAAAAACTAAAATCCAAAACGATTACCATTGTAAAAAACAAGGTGCCGTACCTCAAAGTAAAGTTCGCTACTTTTCCGCATTTAGGAATTTGGACCAAAGTAGGTGCTCCTTTTTTATGTATCGAACCTTGGCATGGTTACTCTGATACCTTAAATAGTACAGGAGATCTTTTAGAAAAAGAAGGAATAGAAATACTGGAACCAAATACTCGCTTTGAAACTAATTTTTCTATCGAAATACTCTAATCAACATAACAATGATTAACCTAAACTTTAGCCCCTTCCCTAACCTAACAACGGAGCGACTCGTATTAAGACGTGTTACTGGCGACGATGTAAACGAAATGTTTTTTCTAAGATCTAATGTTGATATCATGAAATACATTCCACGACCATTGGTTACCACTAAACAAGAAGCACTCGATCATATTGCAAGTATCGACTCAAAAATCGAAGCTCAAGAGGGTATCAACTGGGGAATAACACTTAAGGGAGACACGACTTTAATAGGCGTCGCTGGATTTTACATGATTAATCCTGATAATTTTAGAGCTGAAATTGGCTATATTTTACATCCAAACTATAGTGGTAAAGGATTTATCTCAGAAGTGGTTAATCAACTCATTGACTACGGATTCAATACTATGAATTTACACTCTATTGAGGCGGTTATTGCTCCTGAGAATTATGCTTCTGCAAAAGTACTCCTGAAAAATGGCTTTGTACAAGAAGGTCTTTTTCGAGAAAACCTCTACTTTCAAGGTCGCTTTTTGGATTCAGCGATATACGCGCTATTGAATAAATCGTAAAACAATTTGCCGTAGCGAAACAATAAAGAAATTGTATAATACTAATCGAAGTTTAGCTCTCAAATTTCGAACTAGTATCTAGATACAATTCTTCGACTTTTTTTCGAGCCCAATCTGTCTTACGCAAAAAGGTTAGGCTTGATTTTACACTAGGATTATCATTAAAACATTTAATTTTTATCAATTCACCAAGCGTATCAAAGCCATAAT
>CAXBGV010000218.1:0-5116 GCA_963975235.1 uncultured Flavobacterium sp.
GCTCAACCGCAGTATCTTCTATAGAATCTGCCGCTTTATCGTCTCCCACGATACTTCCTAGTAAACCTAATCCCGCCTTGCGGAGTTCATTTACCTTTTCGATATCTGCTCCATATAACTTTGGGGACGCATAACCAAAATTATGCTCTTCTAAATCCTTTATAAGTGCATTCGCCTGCTCTTCGGCCTCTTCCATGCTTTTATGCGAAGCGACTTCAAAAAGCATAATCGCTTTGGGTTCACCCTGGATAAAAAATCTATTTTTGCTTTGCTCTTTATTTGTTTTGGTACAATCTAAAATGGTATCATCTATCATTTCGCAAGTGTACAAATGGTGTTTCATGGCAACCAAAACAGCTTCTAAACTTTCTTGAATACTAGTAAAATGAGTAACTACCATTACATTATTTGTGGGAGGCAACTCATCTAGTTGTAAAGTTACCTCAGTTGTAAAAGCCAAGGTGCCCTCACTTCCGCACAATAGTTTCCCAACATTTATGGTAGCTTGGCTTCCGCCAAAGAGATCCGATTGCAACAAAACATCTACAGCATAACCTGTATTTCGTCTGTGAATCTCTGGCTTGGGAAATTCTTTTATAATTTCTTGCTGGTTTTCTAGATTAGAAAGCTCTTCATGTAAGCTTTTATAAATTGCACTTTCTAACGTATCCCCCTTTGTCTTAGCGACAAACTCATCTGAAGTCAGCTCATTAAAGATGGCAGTCGAACCATCACTTAAAACAGTTTTGATCTCTATAATCTTGTCCCGTGTTACACCATAACGAATAGAGGTCGTTCCCGAAGAATTGTTTCCCACCATTCCTCCTATCATACATCGATTTGAGGTTGACGTATTAGGGCCAAAAAACAAACCAAACGGTTTTAAATATAAATTAAGCTCATCCCTAATAACCCCTGGCTGAACAGTTACTGTTTTTTTAATAGGATCGAAAGAAAGAATCTTTGTAAAATATTTGGACACATCCACCACAATACCATCTCCTACTGTTTGGCCCGCAAGCGATGTGCCTGCAGTTCTTGGAATAAGCGAAATAGCATTTTGGTTTGCAAAATGAACTAACTTTACAATATCAGCATCTGTCTTAGGCAAAGCCACGGCCAAAGGAATAATACGGTAGGCCGAAGCATCTGTGGCGTACAATGTTTTATGCAGATCGTCGAATAAGAGCGAACCGTCTAAAACATCAGACAATTGCTGTAGAGCAGAAGAAATTGACATATTTTTGCAATTAATTTATTTGTTAAAAGAAAGAAGATACTCTCCTAGTTTTTTCCTCACAAATATAAAGATCTAGTTATTTATATTTGTTTAAATGCAAAAAGAAACAATTAAATAATTACGATTACTACATTTAGATAAATGAAGTAAAAAGTACTGTTATAAAAATTGGCAAAAAAATTGCTAGACTAATTTCACCAAAACATTATTTAAGTTAACACAGATAAACTTCGTCAAAAAAACTATTTTTGATACCTATAAAATTCCATACAATGAACCAAACAAAATCTCTGCTCGTATTGCTTTCAAGTTTCCTTTTATTTTTTACCGAAGGAAACGCGCAAGAACAGTCTAGTATTAATCCTAAGCATGAATTTAGAGCTGTTTGGATAGCCACTGTTGCTAACATTGACTGGCCAACAACTAATGCAGATGCTGTCGAGAAGCAGCAAAAAGACTTTATCACAATCCTTGATGCTTATAAAAAATTAAATTACAACGTCGTTATTGTACAAATACGAAGTGCTGGTGACGCCATGTATCCCACAAATCTAGCTCCATGGTCCAAATATTTAACTGGTAAGCAAGGTCTAGCTCCTT
Organism: uncultured Flavobacterium sp.; assembly: GCA_963975235.1. Taxonomy (GTDB): domain Bacteria; phylum Bacteroidota; class Bacteroidia; order Flavobacteriales; family Flavobacteriaceae; genus Flavobacterium. The sequence continues at coordinate 1,841 of CAXBGV010000218.1, forward strand.
TTCCATTTTACGATCCTTTGGACTGGATGATCAATGAAGCTCACGACCGTGGATTCGAATTTCATGCTTGGCTAAATCCTTACCGAGCAACAATGGATATGAACACGGCAGCGCTAAGTCCTAGTCACGATGTAAACCTACACCCAGACTGGATGATAAAATACGGCGGTAAATATTATTACAATCCTGCACTACCTGAGGTACAAAATCATTTAATGAACATTGTTGATGAAGTAGTGACAAAATATGATATCGACGCCATACACTTTGATGACTATTTTTATCCGTACCGTATTACCGGAGAAAATTTTAATGACACAGCCGCTTTTAAAAAATACGGAGGAACCTTAAAACTCGAAGATTGGCGTAGAGAGAATGTTAACACTTACGTAAAAAACACCTTCAATTCAATTAAAAAATTGAAACCTTGGGTGCAATTTGGCATCAGCCCGTTTGGTGTTTGGAGAAACAAATCAGTAGATCCAAAGGGTTCAGATACGCAAGCAGGACAAACTAATTATGATGATTTATTTGCAGATCCTATGGCTTGGATGGAAGAGAATTATATTGATTATATCTTACCGCAATTGTATTGGAGTATTGATCACCGCACCGCATCCTATGCAAAATTAATAAAATGGTGGTCTGAGAATTCGAAAAATACGGCAGTTTATATAGGCAATGGGACCTATAAAATAAATGCTGATTCTGATAAAAAATGGTTTAATCCAAAGGAAATCCCCAACCAAATCGATTTAACAAGAAGCTATTCTAATATTAACGGGAATGCCTTTTTTAGCGCTAAATGGTTTATTAATAAAAATAAAGCAGTAACCGATTTACTTGTGCAAGAGCAATACAAATATCCTGCTTTACCCTATGTTGTTCCTAATTCGAGAAAACTAGGAACAGAGACACCAATAGTTTGCGATGTAAAAACGAAAGATGATGCGACAATGGTTATCTTAGACTATCCGACCGTAGACAAGGTGAGATATGTTATGCTTTACGGGGCAAAAAACAACTCGAAACTTGATGTTAATAATCCAAGTTTCATTTTAGATAAAATAGCCTTTAAGGAAAAAAGAGACAGCATAAATCTAAGTGTACCAAAAATTTATTTAGAGAAAGATAACAGTTGTGCTATTACATTTATCGATTATTTTGGAAACGAAAGTCAACCCACTTTTATAGCAAAACCAACCGAAATCAAACTCAACCAAAGTGCAAACAAAAATGAAAACAGACAATAGACCCTGGTACTGGATACCGATTTTAAGCTTCGCATCAGGCCTACCCTATGCTATTATTATTTCAGTTTCGGTAATCATGTACAAAAATCTGGGTATCAACAATGAAGATATCGGAATATATACAAGTTTACTTTATCTTCCTTGGGTAATAAAACCATTGTGGAGTCCCTTTATCGATTTGTATTCTACAAAGAGAAAATGGTTTTTAGCAATGCAATTAGTAATTGCTGTAGCATTTTTAGTCGTTGGTTTAACAATACCTCTAAATCACTTTTTCGTGATTAGTTTGGCTGTTTTTTGGGTTGCAGCTTTTGCCTCTGCATCAAATGATGTAGCCAGTGATGGCTTTTATTTAATTGCTTTGGAGAAAGAACAACAATCCTTTTTTCTGGGGATAAGAAGTACTTTTTATCGCTTGTCAATGTTAACAGGAAATGGCTTAATTGTAATCATAGGAGGTTATCTTGAACAACAGTATGGCGACAAGCAGAAGGCATGGTCATACACGATGATCATCGTGGGATTACTAATGACAGCCATAACAATATATAATTATTACACTGCACCACGAACTGAATCTAGCTTGGCATCCACTGACGAAGAATCATCAAAAAGAAGTTTTTCAGCTGTTTTTATAAGTTTTTTTAGGAAGAAACAAATTGGGGTAGCATTAGCTTTCATTCTTCTTTTTAGACTAGGAGAATCCCAATTATTAAAGATGCTTACCCCTTTTTTGATTGATGATGTTACCGTGGGAGGAATGGGACTTACAACTCAAGATGTCGGAGTAATTTACGGTACTTTTGGCGTAATCGCTTTGACTGTTGGCGGAATACTTGGTGGTATCGCTATTTCTAAAGATGGACTTGGCAAATGGATGCTGCCCATGATTTTAACCATGCACTTACCTATAATTGGTTTTGTCTTACTTTCACACTTTCATCCTGCTAACGTTTACTATATATATGCAACCGTCATTGCTGAACAATTTGGCTACGGTTTTGGTTTCGCCGCTTTTATGATGTACTTAATTTATGTGGCAGAAGGTGAGTCTAAAACCTCACATTACGCTTTAGCTACTGGTTTTATGGCATTAGGAATGATGCTTCCTGGGATGGTGAGTGGCTTTATTCAAGAATATCTTGGTTATGGCAACTTTTTCATCTGGGTTTTCATCGCCACAATACCCGGTTTAATTTTGTCTCGCTTTTTAATCTTCCCTAAAGAATTTGGAAAAAAATCAGCAAAAGAAACTAATTAATCATCGCGTCATTTTGACTCTCTAAGTAAAGTGTTATCTTAAAAAAAGACCGAAACCTTAACACTAAAAGGAACTACAATTACAGCTTTTATGCGCTTTGCAAAAAAACAACAGCTATGACATTAGAACAAAAAATAGGGCAATTTTTTTTTCCAGCAGTTTTCATGAATGACTCAGAGGAAAACATTCTAGTAACAGAAGCGCTTATAAAAAAACACAATATTGGTGGTTTAACTTTTTTTCATAGTCGTGCTAGTGCTGCAACCAATTATGAATCAACAAAGAAAATCGAATTTAATGATGAAAGCTACACCCGCTTAAAGGAATTAATTACACGTTATCAAAAGTGCGCTCCTACTCCATTGCTAATTAGTATTGATGCAGAATGGGGTTTGGCAATGCGTGTCGAAAAAACACCTCAATATCCTTATGCTATTACACTTGGGGCTTTGCCTGAAAGCGAATCAAATTTAGTTTACGAAGTAGGAAAACAAATAGGTTTAGACTTGAAATCAGCTGGTATTAATTACAATTTAGCACCGCTAGCAGACATCAACAACAATCCAAATAATCCAGTAATTGGCTACCGTTCGTTTGGTGAAAACAAGAAAAAGGTAAGCCTTTTTGCATTAGAATACCTACGTGGCTTGAGTGATGTTGGTGTTCTAGGATGTTTAAAACACTTTCCAGGTCACGGAAACACAAATGTGGACTCTCATTTAGGGTTACCTATTTTAAAAGAAACCTTGGAGGAGCTATTAG
>CAXBGV010000219.1:0-5101 GCA_963975235.1 uncultured Flavobacterium sp.
CACTCCTAGGATACCCAAAGTTTCTTGCTGTAATCGGGCGTCAGTTTCCTTGAAACGGATGTGTAGTATTATTTCGTTGTAATCTTCGTCTGGTTCAATTTGGTAACGAATACCTACCCAACCATGACCTTTAAACTGCTTTGCAAAGTCGATAGTTGCTACGGTATTGGCATAACTAAAAAACATTTTATTGGGGTGTTTTTCCCTACTTAAACGTTTTTCAATTAGTTGCCCTTCCATCGTGATCATTTTTTTCAAACGACTTTCGGTTACATAACGACCATCTTCCTCGATACCATATATAGAATCACTAAAGTCTTTGTCATATGCTGACATCGCTTTTGCAATAGTACCAGACGAACCACCTGATCTAAAAAAATGCCTTACCGTTTCTTGCCCAGCGCCAATTTCAGCAAATGTTCCGTATATGTTATCATTAAGATTGATGCGGAGTGCTTTATCTTTGATCGAAGGTATTTGATTGATGACTTTGTCACCTTTTAATTTTATTTCAGTATCCATTTTTCTTTAAATATGGGTAATATGTTACAAAGTTAATTAAATAGGTTTCTAATGAAAGAGAATTAATCCTATTTTTGTAAAAAAAATAAATTGTAGTGAAGGTATATTTTCTAGGTACGGGTACATCTCAAGGTATTCCAATAATTGGGAGTAAACATCCGGTATGTTTAAGTTCAAACTTAAAGGATAAAAGACTACGTGTTTCTATTATGATTTCATGGGACAACTATACTTTTGTAGTAGACTGCGGACCTGATTTTAGACAGCAAATGTTAGCTTCGAATTGTGAAAAAATAGATGGAATTATTTTTACTCATGAGCATGCTGATCATACTGCGGGTCTAGATGATATTCGTCCATTTAATTTCAGACAAGGTGAGATTCCGGTTTACGCGCACACTCGAGTGATAGAAAATCTTAAAAAACGTTTTGATTATGTATTCGAAACTGTCAACAAATACCCCGGTGCACCCTCGGTTAAAACAATCGAAGTTGTTAATAATGTGCCGTTTGCAATAGGTGATAAACTGGCAATTCCCATAAATGTAATGCACGGCAGTCTTCAAGTTTTTGGTTATCGCATTGATGATTTTGCCTATTTAACGGATGTGAAAACAATTGATGAATCAGAAATTAATAAGTTAAAAGGACTACAGGTTTTAGTTATTAATGCCCTGAGAGAAGAGCCACATAATACACATTTTAATCTAGAAGAAGCCTTGGATTTTATTGCTTTAGTTAAACCAGAGAAAGCATACTTAACTCATATTAGTCATCTTTTAGGATTTCATGAAGAGGTACAAAGACTTTTGCCTCCTAATGTTTTTCTTGCCTTTGATAATTTAGAAATTACTTTATAAAACAACAACAATGAAAAAATCGTTTTTCCTTTATGCCTTTATTTTAGTGGCACTTATGAATGTTTTTACTTATATGTTTTTAAGTAAAGAAGTAGAATTTGAGCAGAACAGATTCGAAAAAACTACTAAAAGGTTAAAAGATAGTTTAACCTCAGTTACTACAAAACTAAATGATGCCAATTATTTTTCCTTGGAAAAGAATGAAAATGCTCAAAATTATTTTGAATCAGGAAATGGAAAAAAAGTAATTCAGTATGAGAAACTTATCCCGTTTGTGACCGAAAAGCTACTAGACTTAAATGCTAATCCAAAAGGGAACCCTTACGTAGGACAAGATCAAATAGGTGCAAATAAATTTATTATCAATAAGGTAAAAGTTTTAAATCACCGATGGATCATTGCTGATTTTAGTGATGGTGAATATTGGGGCGAAGTGTTGTTGAAGTATTTTGTCAATGATGATCAAACCATCACGTTTGAAACTAACCAATCCTTATTGTATCAGAAATAAAAAAAAGGTTCCAAAATAATTTGGAACCTTTTTTTACTCATTTGCTAGCCAGTTTTTAAAGTCATAAAAAACTTGGGGCGATATACCATGTCCTATTGGATATTCCTTATATACTGATTGGATTCCTATTGTTGCTAAAAACGGTTGTGTTTTCTTAGCCCATGAAACTGGAATAACTTGATCGACAGTACCGTGTGAAGTGAAGATTGTAAGCTTTGAAAAATCATTATTTTGATAGTTTTCTTTTAAGATATCTTCATTTAAGTAACCACTTAAACCAATTACCTTTTGCACTTTTTGAGGATAGGATAGCGCAACAGCTAGACTTAAAATACAGCCTTGACTAAAGCCTAATAGGCTTACATTTTCGGCATCAATTGGGTAGTTCGCTGTAAGTTCGTCAATAAAGGCTACGATAGCATCTCGTGACAGAATAGCCTGATCATTATCCGAAAATTTGTTTTGATTGGCATCAAAATTTATAGCATACCAAGCATAACTACCATATTGTAAATCGTATGGTGCTCTTGCCGATATAACATAATATTCTTCGGGTAATTCTGTCGCGAATGAAAATAGATCCTCCTCGTTGCTACCGTATCCGTGTAGTAAAAGCAAAAGCGGATTTTTATCTAATTTTATTTTTGGTTCCCTAATTTGGTATTCAAATGCTAAATTGCTCATGTATTTGTTTTAAAATGTAAAATGATTCAGTGGGTAAAATGCTTATCCAATACTAGAGAACCATTTTTGAAAATAATTACCTAAAAGAGGCATTGGTTTTATGGATCCGTTAATAGCGCTAAAAATACCGTACGACCATAAAATCGAAACAAATACCCACATAGGTGCCGATATCATTAAGCTATCGAAATTGCTTATGATTAATCCTAAAGAAATAAAGGTGAGGGTAATTCCTAAACCTTGTCGAATATGAAATGAGGCAAATTTGTTTTTATCCTCGGCATTCATAGACATCGCTATAAATACCCCTATTCCTAATATATAGCAAGTAATTGCAGCTGTTTTACCTTGGTCGATTGTTTTTTTATCCATTTTTATGCTAAAGTTATTTTTCCTTGGTTGATCACACCGTACACTTTTCCAGTAGTTTTTTGTCCTAAAAAGGCCGAGTTTTTAGATTTCGATAAAATAGATTCTTTTGTAAAAACTCCATCACCCTCTGAAGAGAATAAAGTCATATTTGCCTTGGCTCCTTCCTTAATAGTTGCTCTTTCGATTTGGAATATTTCTTTTCCAACCGTTAATTTTTCTATTATCTTTTCAAGAGGTAAAACGGTCATTAAAGTACCAAAAGCACTTTCTAAACCAATGGTGCCATTTTTAGCCATGTCAAATTCCATTTTTTTATGCTCGATATCGATTGGGTTATGGTCTGAGGTTATCATGTCTATTGTGTTATCCATAATACCAGCAATTAGAGCCAGCCTATCGGTTTCTGTTCGTAGGGGAGGTGTAACTTTAAAGCGTGTATCAAAACCTTCGAGTTTTTCATCTGTTAGTGTTAAATGATGCACCGCAGCACTACAAGTAACACGTAAACCTTTGGCTTTAGCTTCTTTTACTAAAGCAACACTTTTGGCAGTGGATATAGTAGGGAAATGTAATTTACCACCCGTATACTCTAGTAAAAATAAGTTGCGGGCAATTTGCAATTCTTCCGCTAGACTTGGTATTCCCTTTAGCCCTAATCCCGTAGAGACAATTCCTTCGTTTGCAACGCCATGCCCTTTTATCTTTTCGTCCTGCGGAAAAGTAATCACAAGACTATCAAAATCTTGAACGTATTGTAAAGCGATTTTTAATAGATTAGCATTCTCGATACTTTTATTATAGTCACCAAAGGCTATCGCTCCCGCTTTTTTCATGTCATATAATTCTGCTATATCTTGGCCAGCGGCTTCTTTTGTTAAAGATCCAATTGGGTAAAGTTGAGTCGTATTTCCTAATGCTTTATTAACTACAAAATGTACTTGTGATTGGTTGTCTATTACGGGATACGAATTAGGTTGGAGCGCAATAGCACTAAAGCCACTTTTAGCGGCAACTAGTAGCCCGTTTGCAATGGTTTCTCTATCCTCAAATCCTGGTTCACCTAGAGATACGCTACTATCAAACCATCCTTCAGATATAGTAAGATTGTCTAATACTATTTCTTCTGCCTCTTCTTCGATAGGAAGTGAGGGAGCTATTTTTGTTATTACACCGTCGACAACAAGTATATCTGCGGTTGTATTGTGAAAAGGACTTTGAGAATCTATAATTTTTGCACTTCGGAGGATTATCTTCATGGGATAGCTGCTGTGTTATTTTAAAAAGTTTATAATTGCCATTTCTATAAGTAATAGTAACAAGGCAAAGGTAACAAACCATTTCCAGATTTGACTGTCTGAACGCTGGCTTTGTAATTCATCAAAAATAGTTTTAACCGATTCTATCGTTCGGTATTCAGACCAATTATCACTATTAGAGACGGTGAGGTTACTCTCGGTTCTACTGGTATTAAAACTGATATTTTCAATCCACTCGCTCTTATTGTAGATTTCAAAATTACCTGACTCGGCGGGATAATCATTAAAGGTTAATTTTACTCTATTATTCATGATTTGCTGAATAGGAATAAACTGTTCTGCTTTATTTTTAACCTCTAAGATGGCATCTTTGCTTAATTGTGCATCGACAAAGTAGGGACTGTCTGTTCCTATTGTCACTGCACTTATGCCATTTTTTCGATCTGTTAGTCCCATTTTATAAATGGTGGGTACAATTAAAGGTGATTTCTGAAAATTAGAGTTTGTGAGATGTAGTGGAGCAGCAAATATATAAACCGTGCTGCCAAACGATGATAAAGAGCTTAAAAAAGCGGTTTGGTCATCATAATATAAAGCTGCAGGATTCTTAGTTTTAATTGTAAACGATGCTGCTGTTGTTGGGTACTGAAAATTACTGATCTTATTCTCGAACACTGACGCATACAACGGATGGCTAAAGTTTATTTTAGATACTAGTTTATTTGTAGTCTCCAAAGGATCTACTTGAATAGATCCAAAATTATTTAAGAAAGTACTTAATGAATTCGGATTGGTGTTTTTTGCTGGTATAACAACTAGGTTACTACCTTTTTCAACTACTGATTTTAAAGTGGTTTGTAATGCTTGCGGAATAACTTCTAACTCGTTCAAAACAA
>CAXBGV010000220.1:0-5082 GCA_963975235.1 uncultured Flavobacterium sp.
AGATGATGTTCTTACTCATAATTTGTTGCTTATCATTTGTTGCTAGTAAAAAAAAAGATGCAATCCATAATAGATTGCATCTTTTAAATTATTTTGTATTTGTAAAAAAAAAATTATTTTTTCACCTGAAATTTTCCGTCCTGATTGCAGTAAATTGTAGTCGAATTAGATTCGTATTTTTTATAGCAGCCATCACTTAGTTTTTCCACTAACAGCAATTCAGCTCCAACAGTTATGTAAATTAATTCCAGTCCTTCATTTGTTTTAATAGTGGTCGCATCATCTGATAATACAAAATCTACCTCTCCGTTATCACTATAAATCCACACTTTAGGCTTTGTAGGGTCATTCGAATCCATGATGCTACCTGCTGCCTTGTTAGGGAAACGATCCAGTTTTAATTTACCAGTTTGTGTTTTCCCATTTTTAGTTACACTTCCATTGATGTAAATGTAATAAGCGGAGTCATATGATAGGTTTTTGATTTTTGCACCTTCATTTTTTGAGTTAACTAGGATTAAACCATCAATGTTAGCTTGCGTATCTGTTGGCCACATGCTAAACATTCCAGCACCTTCTTTAGCAGTTTCAAGATAGTTTAATGCTTTTTCAAATTGTGTGGAGAATAGTTGTGTTAAAGTTAGATTTAAATAAATAACCTTATTAAAATCTTTAGTCTTTAGTTTTTTGTATTCCTTGCCTACAAAGCTTAAATAGAATTTTTCTAAATCATTAAGGTAGCTTTGGTTCAAGGATTTAGCTTCGATTTTTGTTAAAAACTCTTGAGTTTTAGTGTTAAATTCTACCAGTTCGGGAAAATCTTCGGCTTTGTCAAAAAAACCATAGTGAATATTCACTTCTTTTTCATCTACAATGATGTTATTATCAACTAGATATTTATACCCAATATTGTTCAAATCATTTGTTAGGCTCACGTATGGTTTGCCATTGTAAGTAGGTGAATACATAGTTGCATTTGCGCCTTTTTCGTATATTATTTCATTATTTTTATCTACTATCAAATATTTGAAATCTCCGTCTAATACAAATTGGCCATTACTTGCTTTTTTGTAAGTAGCACCTTTATAACCCATTAATACACGAATGTCAGGGTTTATGGTGTCTTTTTTACTGTAATCTTCAATAGTATTTTTTGTTAAATTTTTTTCGTAGGTGTTTTTTTTCTTATCGGCAAAATCTTTGTTCCAAGTGTCGTCTCCTTGAATAATTATATCATATGTTTTTAATTTTTTAAAAAACTCAGATTTTGGAATGTTGATTTTTAATTTCTTTTTTTCAGTATCTGCTTTCTGTGCGTAAGATGTGCCTGCAATTGCGGCTAAGAGTACTAATAAGATTGTTTTTTTCATTTTGTATGGTTTTTATTCGTGCTCAAATATAGGTTTTATTTTCATTTTGCGATTGTTTCTTTATATCGGCTGTAATAGTAAGTATTTGAGGTTTTATTTTAATTAATAGCTACAAGATTTATTTCTGCCAAATTTTATTCAACTAATAAACAATCATTAAAAATTTTTGTAAATTGCACACTTAAAATTATCATATTCTCAAAATGAATCCACAAACACCGTATATTCCTAAGAATAAAGTAAGAATAGTAACTGCAGCCTCATTATTTGATGGCCATGATGCAGCTATAAATATAATGAGACGAATTATTCAATCTACCGGAGTCGAGGTAATTCATCTAGGACACGACCGAAGTGTTGAAGAAGTGGTGAATACTGCCATTCAAGAAGACGCCAATGCTATTGCCATGACGTCGTATCAAGGTGGTCATAATGAGTATTTTAAATACATGTATGACTTACTTAAGGAAAAAGGAGCGGGACATATTAAAATCTTCGGTGGTGGAGGTGGTGTTATCTTGCCTTCGGAAATTGCCGAACTACAAGCCTACGGAATCACGCGTATTTACGCGCCAGATGATGGGCGATCTATGGGATTGCAAGGAATGATCAATGACTTAGTGCAGCAATCTGATTTTCCTACAGGTGATAAATTAACGGATGAAGTAGCGCAATTGGCTTCGAAAAATCCAACTGCAATTGCCCGAATTATATCGGCAGCAGAGAACTTCACTGCTATTGCTAAGCCTGCATTAGAGTCGATTCATAAGATGAACGAAAACTGTAAAACTCCAGTTTTAGGTATTACAGGAACAGGTGGTTCAGGTAAATCATCATTAGTAGATGAATTGGTTCGTCGCTTTTTAATTGATTTCCCTGAAAAAACAATCGGATTGATATCTGTTGATCCATCTAAGCGTAAGACTGGTGGAGCGTTACTTGGAGATAGAATTCGTATGAACGCTATCAACAATCCTCGTGTGTACATGAGATCATTAGCTACGCGTCAATCGAACTTAGCTTTGTCTAAATATGTTGCTGATGCTATTCAAGTAATCAAAGCAGCAAAATATGATATTATCATTCTAGAAACTTCTGGAATCGGGCAGTCAGATACAGAGATCATGGACCACTCTGATGTTTCCTTATATGTTATGACACCAGAATTTGGAGCTGCCACGCAATTAGAAAAAATAGATATGCTTGATTTTGCAGATTTAGTAGCGCTTAATAAATTTGACAAACGTGGTGCTTTGGATGCACTTCGTGATGTGAAAAAACAGTACCAGCGCAATCATAACCTTTGGGATGCAAGTCCAGATGATATGCCAGTTTTCGGCACGATTGCTTCGCAGTTCAATGATCCAGGAATGAATACGCTTTACAAAGCGATCATGGATAAGGTAGTCGAAAAAACAAGTTCCGACCTAAAATCTACTTTTGAAGTAACTCGTGAAATGAGTGAAAAAATCTTTGTAATTCCGCCACATAGAACCCGTTATTTATCTGAAATAGCAGAAAGTAATCGTAAATATGATGAAACAGCCTTGAGTCAACAAAAAGTAGCTCAAAAGTTGTACGGAATTTTCAAAACAATCGAATCCGTTTCAGGAAACGTTCCGATTATTAATAAAGTAGGAATTGATGATGCTTCAGTTTACCCATCTGCAGTAAAGGAACAAGACGAGAATAATATCTTTCTAAATCTTTTACTAAATCAATTTGATAAAGTAAAAATGGATTTAGATCCTTATAACTGGGAGGTAATATTGACTTGGGACGAAAAAGTAAATAAATACAAAGATCCTATTTACTCCTTTAAAGTAAGAGATAAGGTAATCGAAATAAAAACACATTCAGAGTCGTTATCACACTCTCAAATCCCTAAAATTGCTTTGCCTAAATACGAGGCTTGGGGAGATATATTGAGATGGTGTTTGCAAGAAAATGTTCCGGGAGAATTCCCATTTACATCAGGATTGTACCCGTTTAAAAGAGAAGGCGAAGATCCATCACGTATGTTTGCTGGAGAGGGTGGGCCTGAAAGAACAAATAAGCGTTTTCATTATGTTAGTGCTGGATTACCGGCTAAACGTTTATCAACAGCTTTTGATAGTGTAACTTTATACGGAAACGATCCGCACTTACGTCCTGATATTTACGGGAAAATTGGTAATGCAGGAGTTTCTATTTGTTGTTTAGACGATGCTAAAAAATTGTATTCTGGTTTTGACTTGGTGCATGCATTAACTTCAGTAAGTATGACTATAAATGGGCCAGCGCCTATGTTACTCGGTTTCTTTATGAATGCAGCTATCGATCAACAATGTGAATTGTACATCAAAGCAAATGACTTAGAGAAAGAAGTTGATGCTAAAATTAAAGCGATATACAAAGAAAAAGGAGTTGCTCGCCCTGCGTATAATGGTGATTTACCCGAAGGAAATAATGGTTTAGGTTTGTACCTTCTAGGTGTGACTGGAGACCAAGTATTGCCTCTAGAGGTTTATAACGAAATAAAAGTAAGAACACTTTCACAAGTACGTGGAACGGTTCAAGCCGATATTTTGAAAGAAGATCAAGCGCAAAACACTTGTATTTTTTCTACAGAATTTGCATTGCGTTTAATGGGTGACGTTCAAGAATATTTTATTACTAATAATGTTCGAAATTTCTATTCGGTTTCAATTTCAGGATATCATATTGCTGAGGCGGGTGCTAACCCAATTACTCAGTTAGCGTTTACACTTTCAAACGGATTCACGTATGTAGAGTATTACTTAAGCCGCGGAATGAATATTAACGATTTCGGACCTAATTTATCTTTCTTTTTCTCAAATGGAGTAGATCCTGAGTATGCGGTTATTGGTCGTGTGGCTAGGAAAATTTGGGCGAAAGCCATGAAAACGAAATATGGTGCTAACGAAAGAGCTCAAATGTTGAAATACCATATTCAAACATCAGGATGTTCTTTACACGCTCAAGAAATTGATTTCAATGATATTCGTACCACATTACAAGCGTTATACGCTATATATGATAACTGTAACTCGTTACACACCAATGCGTATGATGAAGCAATTACGACACCTACTGAGGAATCAGTTCGTCGCGCAATGGCAATTCAGTTAATTATAAACAAAGAGTTAGGTCTAGCCAAAAACGAAAACCCAATTCAAGGTTCGTTCATCATCGAAGAGTTAACAGACTTAGTTGAATCAGCCGTTTTATTAGAATTTGATAGGATAACAGAACGTGGAGGAGTGCTTGGCGCTATGGAAACGATGTACCAACGCTCTAAAATTCAAGAAGAGAGTTTATACTACGAAACCTTGAAACACACTGGTGAATTTCCAATCATTGGAGTAAATACATTTTTAAGTTCAAAAGGATCGCCAACAGTTATTCCTGCTGAAGTTATTCGTGCGACTGAAGAAGAGAAGCAATTCCAAATTCAGACATTAGAGAATTTGCACAAAGCAAATGCGAAGCAAGTTCAAATACAGTTAGATAATATTCAAGATGCAGCCATTAAAAACGAAAATTTATTCGATCACTTAATGGAAGCTACTAAAGTGTGTACACTTGGACAAATCACTGCTGCTTTATTTGAAGTAGGCGGTCAGTATAGACGTAATATGTAAGCAGAGAACCACCTTTTGCGAAGCAAAAAGTGTGTGAATCGCTTATCCCGATTTTTATCGGGATCTAA
>CAXBGV010000221.1:0-5065 GCA_963975235.1 uncultured Flavobacterium sp.
TTCAAGGTATAGCTCATGACGTCGACTCGATTATGATAGGACACTTGGCTGTACCTGCATTAAATGATGGCAAGAACACATCGGCAACTTTATCCAAATCAGTGATCGAGGATCTTTTGCGAAAGCACTTAAAATACGATGGCTTAGTGATTTCTGATGCTTTGAATATGCATAGCGTTTCGAAATTATACACTAAAAAAGGACAATTAGAATGGGAAGCGTTCAACGCCGGAAACGATGTATTGTGTTTTGCTGAGAATGTACCGGAAGGAATTCATGAAATCTATAAAAACGCCAGTCCTGAACGTATTGAAGCAAGTTTAAAACGCCTAATGAAATGCAAGGAAAAAGCAGGAATTCTTAAAGAAACTACAATACAAGAATCGATTTTAGATTTTGCCACAGCATCAAATTTAAACCGCCGCATCGCTATGAAGAGTTTAACAAAAATCAAAGATACAAACAGTAGCGAATTGGTTTTAGAAGCGTCAAAGAGAGGAACTCTAGCGCAATTAGTTCTTTATAGAAACAGTGCAAATCCATTTTTTAAAGGTTTGGAACCAAAATTAAACGGAAAAATTATCGCTATCGAAAACGAAAAGACTACTGACACTAGCTATATTGAACAAGAACTCGAGAATTTTGATACTCTAATCCTTGCTTTATTTGTTCCAAAAGCAAAACCCATGAATAATTTTGATATTGACCCACTAATGCTACAATTACTTAGCAGTTTACTAGAATCAAAAAAATGCATACTTTACGTCTTTGGAAATCCATACGCTCTGCAAGTGATACCAAATTTAAATCTCGCGGCAGGCATTGTGCAAGTTTACCAAGATTTTATTGAGTTTCAAGAAACTGCAGCTCAGCAATTAGTCACTAATAGTTTATGCAGTGGCGTTTTACCCATACATCTTAATGGAATTTAGCCACACTTTAAAAAAAATCGATGGCCTCTTTTTACCAACAGATACTATTTTTAGCAATTAATGGCATAAAAATAAATTCGAAATAACCTTAATATCAAAGGATAAGAAAAAACCAACCAATTATACACCTCTCCTTTAGTTGCAACAATACCATACAGAACTAATGGTTTTCCTAACATCTATTTTAGGCTTTTAGCTACTTTTTTATCTATATTGCAATCTCAAAAACAATAAAATGGATACTAAAATTAACCAAAACAAAGAATTATCAATAACCGAAGCCTTGATTCCTGTCGTTGCATTAATACTAATGTTAGGTTATAATGTTTATGTATACGGTGACGCAGCACTTAGTGGTAGTAATCAATTTGTTTTACTCTTGGGTGCGGCTATTGCCGCAATTGTGGGTTTCTTGAATAAAGTGACCTACGCAAAAATGATTGAGGAAGTAGCCGAGAACATTAAGTCGACAGCCGGAGCTATTTTAATCTTACTAATGGTCGGAGCTTTGGCGGGAACTTGGCTTGTAAGTGGCATTATCCCGTCTATGATTTATTACGGGTTACAAATACTAAGTCCTGCAATATTTTTGCCAGCAACATTAATTATATGCTCCATCATATCAATCGCTACCGGGAGTTCTTGGACAACAAGCGCAACAGTAGGTATCGCTTTAATAGGTGTTGGTGGTGCGTTAGGTTTTGATTTAGGAATGGTAGCTGGAGCAGTAATCTCAGGAGCTTATTTTGGAGATAAGCTTTCGCCAATGTCAGATACCACAAACCTTGCTCCTGCTATGGCGGGAACTGATTTGTTCACACATATTAGATACATGACGCTAACAACTGTTCCTACCTATCTAGTAACTTTAGTACTATTTATAATTTTAGGGTTATCTGTCGATATAAAAGGAGATGTCAATATAGCTGATTTACTTAGAGATATTGAAGCATCGTTTACGGTTTCAGGTTGGTTATTTTTAGTTCCTGCAATTGTCATTGGACTTATTATTAAAAAAACCGAACCACTGATTGCCTTGTTAGCAGGAACATTATTAGCAGCGGTTTTTGCCGTTATTTTTCAACCGCAAATTTTAAATCACATTTCAGGTGTAGGTAGCATGACTTTCAAATCAGGTTATAAAGCCATAATGGACGCAATAACGGGAGATATTGTAGTTCCAACAGACAACAAAACACTTACTGATTTGTTCACTTCGGGCGGAATGCAAAAAATGCTAGGGACAATATGGTTGATTCTCTGTGCGATGGTTTTTGGTGGAATCATGGATGCTATTGGTGCACTGGCAAGAATTAGCCAAACCTTATTAAAATTAGCGCATACTACTTTTGGGTTATTTGCTTCAACAGTAGGAAGCTGTTTGGCTTTAAACATTACGGCCTCTGATCAATACTTAGCCATCGTAGTACCAGGAAAAATGTTTGCTAAAGCATATAAAGAAAAAGGACTTGCACCTGAGAATTTAAGTAGAACATTGGAAGACTCTGGAACGGTAACCTCTGTACTTATTCCGTGGAATACCTGCGGAGCATACCAATCAGGAACTTTAGGGGTATCAACATTTGATTACTTACCGTATGCATTTTTTAATATCTTGAGTCCTTTTATGACGCTAATTTTTGCAGCATTTAATATCAAAATAAGACAACTCGTAACCGATAAAAAAGTATTTTAAATTAAATAAACTTTTCGTAAAAACCCTAAAACCATAGTTATCAATTAGCTATGACTTTAGGGTTTTTTATCATAAGCAAAACCTATTGTTTCATCAATATATATAATTGTGTAGTCTCACTTAAAAGTGGTGTTTTCAACTACTTTTGCACAAAATTTAAATAATATAAATCATTACAATTATGTCATTAGTAGGAAAAAAATTCCCAAGCATTGCAGTTGACGCCATTTCTGAAATGGGAGACAACATGAAAATCAACATTTTTGATGAAGCAGTAAACAATAATAAAAAAGTTCTTTTGTTTTGGTACCCAAAAGATTTTACTTTCGTTTGTCCTACTGAACTACATGCTTTTCAAGCAGCCTTGCCAGAATTTGAAAAAAGAAATACTATCGTAATTGGTGCATCATGTGACACAAACGAGGTTCATTTTGCTTGGTTAAATACACCTAAAAACAATGGTGGTATTGAAGGTGTAACTTACCCTATCCTTGCTGATACAAATAGAAATTTAGCTAACATACTAGGTATATTAGATATCGATTCTACAGAGTACAGTGAAGAAACAGATTCAGTAATTATCGAAGGCTCAAATGTAACCTTTAGAGCGACTTACCTGATTGATGAAACTGGAAAAATTTTCCATGAAAGCGTTAATGATATGCCATTAGGTCGTAACGTAAACGAATACATTCGTATGGTAGATGCTTACACACACGTTCAGGAAAAAGGAGAAGTTTGCCCTGCAAACTGGGAAGCTGGAAAAGAAGCAATGAGTGCAGACAGAAAAAGTACTGCTGAATATTTAAGCTTAAACTAATTTACAATTGATTAGTAAAGGCTCTACCTTTTGAATTTCTATGAAACTCAGAAAGTAGAGACTTTACTTCTCTTTTATATTGCACAAAACCTCAATTACCAATAGCCATCAACAACAACAGTACAAATTTGCTCCTTAGCAACTTTGTTATCAAATAAAAACATATGTTAGTAGATTTAAGTACAGATACTTTACAGGATTTAATTGCACAAAATGACAAAGTGGTTGTTCAATTTTCTGCCTCTTGGTGCGGAAATTGTAGAATTATGAAACCAAAATTTAAAAAATTAGCAACTGAAAATGAGTCAATAACTTTTGCATTTGTTGATGCTGAAAATTCTCCAGAATCACGAAAATTAGCAAACGTAAGTAACCTACCTACATTTGCTACGTTTGTAAACGGGAAATTGGTAAACGAAACACAAACAAACAAACAAGAAGTGCTGATCGACTTGGTAAACGAAATTGTTTAATATTTTTATTTAAATTTTACTGTTGCACCTTTTCATCGGTAAATTGAATGCTAAATCATCAATATACTTATAAAATAGCGCTCAATTCTAAATTTCCAATCTTTACACCCTAAAATAAATAAAGGATGAAATTACCAGTTATAAAACATCTTACTCAATTTATTGAGGAAAATGATCAAGATTACATTATCGAAACTATTGAAGTACTTGAAGCAATGACCGAAATATCTTCATTAAAAGACGAAGAGCTAGATGTTATAGGCGAATTGATTTCTAACATGTATGGTGCCTTAGAGGTACATAAATTAGTTAAAAGCGGAACGGACAAAAAAGAAGCACTAAATACTTTTATGAAAAGAGTTTTAGGCTCGATCGACCAATAAAATTCACAATACCACAAATTTATCCTAAAAAACAAACGTTCTTAGTAATAAGAGCGTTTTTTTTGTGACATTGATGTAACCTAAAATAGCGATACACTAATAGAATCCTTCTGTACAACAGGAATAAACGATCAATATTGATAGGACCAAATTGATGCAAGCAAGCACTAGCATCAGGATTGCAGCCATACATTACAATTTACAATACAATTCTCAATTATCAGCCCGTTTTTAAAACTATTCCGATAGAAATAAGAATACAACTGATGATTATTTAAATTTGAGAATTAATCCAAAAAGAAGTTAGTGTGGTGGAATTTAAAAAATTAACTTATTCTCATTAAGAATATCTATTTTTTTTGGATCATCCCCAACTTTTAAACTTTAATTATTAAAATTTTTAATGCTATAAAGACTAATTATGACTCTATTTTAAAGTACTTCGATACCAGAAGTACTAATGCTTCAGCGGAATATTTTAATACAAAATAAAAGCTTTTAGAAATCAATTTAGAGGAGTTCGGATAATTGATTTTTTCTTATTTAGATTATCCAAGCTTTTTGCTTAATCCTTGACTTTTGCACTAGAACCCCGATTGTATCCCTTTCAGTTCACGCATTAATGAATAATTTGATAGTAAGGGAAAAGAAAAAACCCTTTAAATCATACGATTTAAAGGGTTTTAATTCAACATGTATTTCTACTTGCGGAGAAAGAGGGATTCGAACCCCCGGACCTGTTACAGTCAACAGTTTTCAAG
>CAXBGV010000222.1:0-5025 GCA_963975235.1 uncultured Flavobacterium sp.
ATTTTGAATTGGCAGAGACCAAAGCTACAAAAGCCATTCAAAAGCACTCCATGAACATCGATGGTAGAGAAAAAAACTATCAAATCGATGAAGCTTATTTGTTGTTAGGTAAAGCAAGATATTATGATCAACGTTTTATTCCTGCTCTAGATGCCTTCAACTATATCTTATACAAATACCCCAACAGCAGTAACATTTACGAGGCGAAAATTTGGCGCGAAAAAACAAACATGCGCTTAGGTAACGAAGCCTTAGTTATTACGAACATTTCTAGACTACTCAAACAAAAAACATTGAGCAATCAAGTGTATGCTAATGCTCATGCGCTGTTATCAGAAGCTTTTTTCAATTTAGAAGAAAAAGATAGCGCTGTTGCTAAACTAAAAATCGCTGCAGATTTTACGAAACACAATCAAGAGCGCGCTCGTTATAAGTTTATTTTAGGACAACTATATCAAGAACTCGGTAAAGCAGATAGTGCGCGTTACAGCTACAACGAGGTCATAAAAATGAATAGAAAAGCCGATAGGAAATATGTTATTCAGGCACAGTTTAGAAAAGCACAATTGTTTGACTATCAAAAAGACGACACATTGGCTTTTGTGAAAAAATTCAAAAAATTGTTGGCTAATCGCGAAAACCGTCCATTTCTCGATCTTTTAAACCATCAAATGGGAGTTTTTTACGACAAGCAAAACAAGCAAAAACAAGCGCTATCCTATTATAATATTTCTTTAGATAAAGCAACGGATGATGAGTATCTAGTAGCTTCAAACTACAGAAACATGGGAAATATGTATTTTAAAAATGCAAAGTATCCCATTGCTGCTCAATATTATGATAGTACATTAGTAAAATTAAATCCTAAAACAAGGGAGTTCATACACATTCAAAAAGTCCGAAAAGATTTAGACGAAGTCATTATATATGAAGCAATAGCGAACCGTAATGACAGTATAATAAATGTAGTTTCCATGTCAGATTCTGGCCGAATTGCTTATTTTGAAAACTATATTGAAAAACTAAAAGCTGCCGATGCTATCAAAAAAGCCGCAGAGGAGAAGTTAATCGAAAAACAAGCTAATATTGAAAGGAACAATATGGCGTCAAATACAAATGCCGCTATCGCAACACCCAATGGAGTTGGTTCTGCAAAAAAGGCACCTCTAGGACCTCCTTCTATGGCAGGGATTAATCCTGTCGAAAACCTCTTTTATTTTTACAATCCTACTACAGTTGCATTTGGTAAACTCGAGTTCAAAAAAACCTGGGGCAACCGCAATGTTTCGGGAAATTGGCGGCTGTCGTCTACGGCTACTACTAATTTTGGTACAAACGACGCTACAGCAAACACCACAAATAGTACAGAAGAGAAAGAAGCAAGTGAAGAGCAAATTATTATCGAGGAATACACAACTAATTTTTACATCAAGCAATTGCCCAGTACTACTGTGGCTATAGATAGCATTACAAAAGAACGCAACACAGCTTATTATCAGTTAGGGCTAATTTATAAGGAAAAATTCAAAGAATACGATTTGGCTTCCAATAAGTTAGAAAAACTTTTAATAAATAATCCTGAGGAGAAGTTAATAGTGCCTACGCTTTACAATTTATATAAGATATACCAGATCACAGATCCTGCTAAAGCAATCGCCTTAAAAGAAAAAATTATTACTCAGTATCCTAATTCACGCTATGCTTTAATACTAAACGATACAAATGTAGATGAGGTAGTTTTAGCAAACAGTCCTGAGAATCTTTATAACTCGATTTACCAGTTATTTAGTGACGAAAATTTTACAGCGGTTCTCGAAAACATAGATGCTTTGATTGGTCAATTATCAGGAGAAGAGATTGTCTCTAAGTTTGAGTTATTAAAAGCAAATGCCATTGGTAAACAAAAGGGTTTAGCAGCGTATAAAAACGCACTTCAGTTTGTAGCTGATAATTATTCAAACACCGAGGAAGGAAAAAAAGCTATAGCAGTTCTTACGGATCAGATTCCTTTATTAGAAAAAATGGAGTTTAGTAGAACGGAGGGCAAAGGATATAGAATCATATATAAAGTTGCATCAAAGGAGGATTCATCTGCGAAGGAAATCGAAGAAAAACTCACAAAATTCTTAGCCGCCGAAAATATCCAAAAACTATCCATTACCTATGAAAATTATAGTACAAATGAGGTTTTTGTAATGCTGCAAGGAATAAAGTCAAAACAATATGCAATTGATGTTCTGAATATATTTCAGGAGAATAAAGATTATAAAATAATGCAGCCTGCAGTTCTAATTTCGAACGAAAATTATAAGATAGTTCAAATCAAGAAAAACTGGAATGATTATTTAGAATTTAATAAATAAGACTATGTTTAACAAACAAAAGAAACCGTACACAGACCTACTAGGAAAAACCAATCGCGTTGTAGAGGGAACAATTATAAAAGGAGACATAGTCTCTCAAACCGACTTTAGGTTAGACGGAGAATTGATTGGTAATTTTCAATCTACTGGTAAATTAGTCATCGGACCATCGGGAAGTGTTGTGGGAGATGTTATTTGTAACAATGCCGATGTCGAAGGTAAGTTTAAAGGTACGATCCAGGTAAATGAAGTATTGAATGTTAAAGCTAATGCCAGTATAGATGGTCAAGTTACAGTAGGAAAACTATCTGTAGAGCCTGGTGCTAATTTTAGCGCGACTTGTACCATGAAACCTAACGTTAAAAAACTTATGCTGCCGGATGGAAAAGAAGCCCAACAAAAAACAAGCTAGTAAATGGTTGGCTCTTATTAATATCCCTATTCAAATGGGGGTAATCATCTTTTTGTTTGCGTACTTAGGCAATTGGCTAGACGAAAATCATCCAAGTCCTACCGTATATTACAACAAAATTCTAGTCATGGTAGGGGTTGGTTTGGCCTTGTATAATGTACATAGGCAAGTAACTGAAATTAATAAATCAGAATAAATAGTCTTTTTAGGCTATTTAGCATGTAAAGGATCTATGAAAACACAAAGTTTTAAACCCCTATTTTATTTAAGCGCAATAGCATCCCTTGTTTATGTTGTACACAAATTAGTTTTCTTTTTTCTAGCCATTACCACTATTGATTTTTATTATTCCCTAGAAAAACTTTATTTGTTTTTTTATGTACTCTCCTTAATAGTGTTCCTAATCTTGTTAAAGGTAAAAGAGAAAAGTTTTGATAATGTAGGAATGTCCTTTTTGTTAAGTACTAGCGTAAAAATGATTTTTTGTTTTATACTTTTAAAACCCATTTTAAACAGTGCGGCTGAAAAAAATACATTAGAGAAAATGAATTTTTTTGTGGTTTTTATACTATTTTTAGCAATTGAGACGATTTTAACAATCCGTATTTTAAATGAAAAGCAATAAAAGGACCTTCGGGCTTAAAACAAATGAAAATAATTTTTCATATCCTTTTGCGTATAAATAAAAAATGTACCTTTGCACCAAATTTTAGAAACGTTAAAAAATTAAGATATTTAAAAGATATGGTAATTTCAAAAAAACCGCTTAGATTTATAATCGCAACTTTCGTTGCCTGCCTTCCATTGATGAGTTTTGCGAATGAAGAAGCTGATGCTACCCACGTGCAGGTAGAAGCAAGTCATGAGCAAGTTGCTGAAGGGCATCATGAGGGAGCTCATGCAGAACCTACAGACGTGAAATCTAAAATTAAAGCTTTTATAAACCATCACGTTTTAGATTCTCATGATTTTTCATTTACACAGGATGATGAAACAGGAGAAGCATGGAGTGTTGCTTTACCGGTAATTTTATGGGATGAAGGTTTACATACTTTTTCATCAGCTAAATTTCACCACGGTAAAGAAGTGGCAGAGTCTAATGGTAACTATTATGTGATTAATCATCATGATGGTAAAATCTACAGAACCGATGCTGCTGGAACAATAACAGAAAACGAAGAAACAGGTTTTCCTACTAACATAAGACCAATAGATTTTTCTATTACAAAAACAGTAGTATCAATATTAATAGCTGCCTTGTTGATGTTGTGGTTGTTTAGCTCACTTGCTAAATCATATGCTAAAAACGGAGGAATTGCAAAAGGACCAGGACGTATTTTTGAACCGCTTGTAGTATACATTCGTGACGAAATCGCTATTCCTAATATTGGAGAGAAAAATTACAAGAGATACATGAGTTATTTATTAACGATCTTTTTCTTTGTATTGTTTTTAAATATTTTTGGATTAACACCGCTAGGGATAAATGCAACTGGTAACTTAACAATTACTTTTGCTTTAGCATTAATCACGTTCTTGATCACAAACCTTACGGCTAACAAACATTATTGGGGACATATTTTCTGGATGCCAGGGGTGCCAAAACCAATGCGTGTTATTTTAGCACCAATTGAGTTATTAGGAGTATTCATCAAGCCTTTCTCTTTAATGATACGTTTGTATGCAAATATTTTTGCAGGACACATTGTATTAATGAGTATTATTGGTTTAATGTTTATCTTTAAAAGCTGGATCGGAAGTAGTTTGTCATTCGGATTGTCATTTATGCTTTCTATACTTGAGATATTAGTAGCGTTTTTACAGGCGTATATTTTCACAATGTTATCGGCACTTTATTTTGGTTCGGCTGTTCAAGAACACCACCACGACGAGGCGCACTAAGTCAAATTCTCTAAAAAATAAGTAATTTAGTCACATTCGACTTTTTGACCTTTGACTTTTAGACTTAAATTGTATGTTTAATTTTTAATATATATATCATGGAAATTCCACAAATCATTGGAGCAGGATTAATCGTTATCGGAGCAGGATTAGGTATTGGTAAAATTGGTAGTTCAGCAATGGACGCAATTGCTCGTCAACCAGAAGCTTCAGGAAAGATCCAAACAGCTATGCTTATTGCAGCTGCACTTATTGAAGGTATTGGTTTCGCAGCGTTATTCGCTTCGTAATTAAAAACTGAAAAAGCAATAGTTGCAACGGTTGGTTGTAACTATTGTTTTTAAAATT
>CAXBGV010000223.1:0-5022 GCA_963975235.1 uncultured Flavobacterium sp.
ATCATCGAAAGTTACGGCTCTGTATCCTGGATCGTTTACATCTGGTGACATACTTGCCGTTCTGTTTGTTGGACCGATTGATCCGGCTACAAAACGTGGTTTGTTTGGATTTTTGGCTGTAAATTCATCGGCTACTTCGCGGGCAATTTTAGCAGACTCAAAATTTAGCTCGTAAACAAGATCCTCTAAGTGGTAATCGGCCATTCCGATCGTGGTTCCTGAGAACGTATTGGTTTCAACGATATCAGCTCCAGCTTCAAAATAAGCAGCGTGTACTTCTTTGATTGCATGAGGCTGCGTTATGGATAACAAATCGTTGTTTCCTTTTAACGAATATGGAAAATCTTTGAAACGTTTACCTCTAAAATCTTCTTCAGAGAAATTGTACCGTTGCAACATGGTTCCCATGGCTCCATCAAGGATGAGTATGTTTTTTTTAATGGCTTCGTGAATGCTTGACATAACTTTTTATTTCTTGTAAATCACAATGTGAATTGCGACCTATACTTTTGATTAATAGTTCTAAAAGTTCACTATTGCTTCTTTTTAGCCCTGATGGAAGCGGCATCCTATTGTGCCGGTGTTCGGCGCAATAGATATAGCGTACAGCAGGAAGGATCGTGGTTAAAAATGCACCGTTGATCTGCTCTAAAAAAATAATATCGATATGTTGTCAAGAAAAGGTTTGAGAAATACTGTGGAAGTATTCTTGTGTTATCTATCTTAGATACTGAATTCAGTATAAAGTAGAATGTAGCACCTTCTTTAAAAAATAAAGGGTTGCTAAGGTTTCATTGGGTCTTTCCCTCCGCCTTTCGTGATAACTTTCAATAAATATAGGAACACTGCAAAGAAAAGACAAAGCGCTAATACTCGCAAGTATTAGCGCTTAATTTTTTAACTACTGTAGATGAATTTGTTAAACTATTGCTTTAACAACAGCTTTTGGCGCTTCTTTACGAGTCCCATCAAATCCGTCCACTCCTGAAACTGTAGTATATTTTAATACATAACGTTTCCCTGGATTGATGATTTGGTAGGCCGCTTGACACATCAATGTCGCCTCGTGGAAACCACACAAAATCAATTTTAATTTACCTGGATAGGTATTCACATCTCCAATGGCAAAAATTCCTGGAATATTCGTTTGGTAATCTAAAGCGTTGTTTACTTTGATAGCATTTTTTTCAATTTCTAATCCCCAATTTCCAATAGGACCTAATTTTGGAGTAAGGCCAAAAAGCGGAATGAAATAATCAGTGTCAATTGTGCGATTAGCGCCGTTTTCCTCGATTACAATCGATTCAATATGCTCGGTTCCGTTTAATCCCACTACCTCAGCTGGTGTGATCATTCGAATTTTTCCAGCATCTTTTAGTTCTTGCACTTTCTCTACAGAATCTAAAGCACCACGAAATT
Source organism: uncultured Flavobacterium sp. (assembly GCA_963975235.1). Taxonomy (GTDB): domain Bacteria; phylum Bacteroidota; class Bacteroidia; order Flavobacteriales; family Flavobacteriaceae; genus Flavobacterium. Next base: position 1,420 of record CAXBGV010000223.1, read on the forward strand.
CATTACGACGGTGAATCAACGTTACCTCTGAAGCTACATCCGTCAAGAAAATACTCCAGTCAAGGGCTGAATCTCCTCCACCGGCAATTACTACTCTCTTATCTCTAAACTCTTCTGGATCTTTAATAAAATATTTGACCCCTTTATTTTCATAGAAATTAATTCCGTCGATTAATGGTTTTCTAGGTTCAAAACTTCCTAATCCTCCAGCAATAGCAATTACCTTGGCGTGGAACTTTGTTCCTTCATTTGAAGTTACAATAAAACTTCCGTCTTCTTGTTTTTCAATAGTTTCAGCGCGTTCTCCAAGTGTAAATCCTGGTTCGAATTGCTTGATTTGTTCCATTAAATTATCTACTAAATCTCCTGCTAATACTTCAGGAAAACCTGGAATATCATAGATCGGTTTTTTAGGATATAACTCTGACAACTGCCCACCTGCTTGTGGTAAAGCATCTAGTATATGGCATTTTAATTTTAATAAACCTGCTTCAAAAACTGCGAAAAGACCTGTTGGGCCGGCTCCTATTATTAGGATATCTGTTTCAATCATGTTGTAATTAATTAATCCTTGACCTTCTTACAGAGGGTTTAAGGGAACGTTTTATTTGTTTACAATTTACAAAGTAACGAAGAAATCGAGCTTAAACAAATGATAAATATCACTCAACTTCTTGTTAATTTTATTTTATTTTATTTCTGAAATTATACTACTATTTTTTAGTTAAGGACTCCGTAATGGCATTCATCTTCTGGACTTTATCTTCGAAATCTCCTTTTAAGGTTTTCCGATATTCGTTTAGATTTTCGACCATTTTATTAATATCCTCCGGAATTACTTCTTCAAAAAACTCGCGCAAGCGCTTGGCTGTTGTGGGCGATTTTCCGTTAGTCGATATCGCTATTTTCACATTCCCTTTGGTCACTATTCCACCCAGATAATAATCACATAGTGGCGGTGTGTCAGCAATATTACAAATCAAATATCGTTTTCTACACAAGTCATAAATCCTTTTATTGACTTTCAAGTCATCGGTACAAGCAATTACCATATGGCGTTTGCGTAGCATCCAGCGATTGAATTTCTTCTCCGTTAAAATAACAGAGCTGTGTTTGTTTGCCAAAGTTACCAATTCTGGTAAAAACCGCGGTGCCACCACCTCAACATTTGCATTTGGACTTGATTTCAATAAAAAGCTTAATTTCTCCAATCCTACATTTCCTCCACCTACAATCAAGACATTGAGATTATTAAGTTTTAGAAAAACAGGATACAATTCATTCCTTTCCATAAACCACTTGTTTGCTGCTAATCGATTTTAATTCGTCGTAAAATCGATCACTTTTCTTGCTGTCTCTGACCACTTCTCCAATAACTATAATAGCAGGGGAACTTAATTTTTGTTCAAAAACGACTTGCTGTATAGAATTTATAGTTCCCATTCCAATTTTCTCCTCTGGAGTGGTGCCGTTTTGAATAATTGCAACGGGGGTTTCTCCTTTGGCCTCTTTTTGAAAAATAGTTACGATTTCAATCAGCTTACTCATTCCCATCAGTACTACAACTGTTGCCGATGATTGGGCTGCCAAAGCTACATCTGTCGATAGTTTTCGGGCCGAAGTTGTTCCAGTTATTACCCAAAAACTCTCTGACACGCCTCTTTTTGTCAAGGAAATTCCATTAGAAGCTGGAACAGCAATCGACGAGGAGATTCCCGGGACGACAAAGGTAGGAATTCCAAAACTTTCTACATAGTCAATTTCTTCACTCCCTCGTCCAAAAATAAATGGGTCACCTCCTTTTAAACGAACAACATGACCATACGTCAAGGCATTATCTACTATCAGTTGGTTGATTTGGTCTTGTGTGTACGCGTGACATCCTTTTCTTTTTCCGACAAATATTTTTAATGCTTTTTTAGGAGCATAACTTAATAATTCTTCATTTGCCAAAGCATCATATAAAACCACATTGGCTTCAGCGAGTGCTTTTGCTCCTTTTATCGTTAACAAGTCTGGATCACCAGGTCCTGCACCTACTAAAGTTACTATGGGTTTTACTATTTTATGCATCAGCTATATCTTTTGCTCTGTACGTTTCTATGTTTTGGAAAAAGGCAATTGCCTCCTCAATATATTTTTTGGCGAAAGCCTCCGAAGGTTCATTTTGATTGATTTGATACACCAAGTCTTTAAAAGTAGAATCTAAAGTGATTTTATTAGTTTCGACAAAAACGGTATCAAATAAATTAATGATTCCGGCGTGGTGATTTGTTTTTTCGTTTTCCGCTAATAAAATAGCTTTAGCGCCATTTACAAAACCGGCATACGCCAGGTAGATAGCATCAGCCCAATTTTTATCTTCGAAAGCTTCTTGAGCGAACGTCAATTTATCTTTGGCCTCTAATATTAAAGTAGCAACCAAATCGATTACAACTCCGGCACATTCCCCTATTCCTACTGCTTTCACATAATTATCAGCATTTCCCCAGTCGATAAAATCTTCCTCTGTAAGATTGGTTACATCAGCTAATGGTTTAAGGAATTCGTAAAAATACTTTTCGCCTTGAGCGTCGTAATAATCTAAGAAAGACAATCCGTTTGCATTAGCTTCAAAATCATTTAAGATAAAACGTAAGGCGTCTGGCCCTCTACGACTTGGAATCTTGATTACTTTATCAGAAAAACGTCCTTTACCGTCTCCTAGAATTCCCCCACCAAGCAGTACTTGTAAAGCTGGTGCTACTAGTTTCCCCGAGTTGATAGACATTCCTTGAAAACCAATCGATGACATGTTATGTTGCCCGCAGGCATTCATACAACCGCTAATTTTAATGGTAATTTCGCGATTGTCTTTGTATTGTGGAAACTCTAATTTCAATACTCTTTCTAATTCTTCAGCAATTCCGGTACTACTTGCAATTCCTAAATTACACGTATCTGTTCCTGGGCAAGCGGTGATGTCATTAATAGTATCATAACCAAGAGTAACAAAATCTAGTTTAGCTAATTCTTGGTAGAAAAAAGGTAAATTTTCTTCTTTTATATTTCTCAGCACAATGTTTTGCTTTAATGAAAAGCGCAATTCATTGGCACCGTAATTTTTGATTAATTCGGCTAAAGCTCTTGCTTTATCAGTATAAAAATCTCCTAAAAGCACTTTGATTCCAATCGCAACATAACCCGCTTGTTTTTGTGCAATCACGTTGGATTGTTTCCAAGCTTCAAAAGCAGCCGTGTCGTCAATTGATACTGCAGGTACTTCTAACAAAGTTGCGGGAATTGGCAAATCAAAATCAGTTGTATCTATCTCGTATGATTGGTAGGATAACGCTTTTTTCTCTTCGTCAACCAATCTTAAGAATTCATCGCGCCCAATATCTTTGATTAAGAATTTCATACGTGCTTTTAAACGTTTGGCTCTTTCGCCAAAGCGATCAAAAACTCTTAAAACGCCTTCGGTAGTTGGGATGATTTGGTTTACCGGAATAAATTCTGAAAGCAATTCAGCGTGATGTGGCTGAGAACCCAATCCTCCACCAAGCATTACTTTAAATCCACGTTCTCCGTTTACAATTTTTGGAATAAATCCTAAATCGTGTA
>CAXBGV010000224.1:0-5003 GCA_963975235.1 uncultured Flavobacterium sp.
AGGAAAAGGCATATAAATAAGCTGAAAATTTTATTCATTTTAATTTAAATTGCGTGCAAATATAATAATTATCAATACGAATCAATGCGCATTGAATTAAATGTGTTTTTTTTTGAAAAATTACCATAATAATTTAATGCAAACTTAGATATCTTGAAAATGAAACGGGAAAAGTAACAGAAATCGTATAATCTTTCGTAAAAAGAATTAATTTCTCTTGTCTTGTCCCCAGAGTAATTTGCTTCGTAAGGTTTTTAAAAAGGTTTCTTCGGGTATCTCAACCATGTTTATTTGAAAAGGAGTCTTAGTTATAGTTAAAACAGATTCATTTGCCACAGAGGTAATTCTTGAATCTAATGAAACTAAATAATTATCTTCACGTCCAGATACCTTAAGTCGTATTACAGTTTCGTCCGGAATTACCAGCGGTCTTGCGTTTAGATTGTGTGGTGCAATAGGTGTAATCACTAAGCTTTTTACGTCAGGAGTCAATATTGGTCCGCCACAACTTAAGGAGTAACCAGTAGATCCTGTTGGGGTTGAAATTATCAAGCCATCAGCCCAGTACGAGTTAAGGTACTCATCATTCAAAAACGTGTCAATTGTAATCATTGAGGTTGTGTCTTTGCGGCTAACAGTAACTTCGTTCATGGCAAAATTAATGTCTTCTAATGCTTCATTAGGCGGGTCGCAGCTTAAACTTAGCAGTGTTCGAGGCGATATCGAATATTTTTTATCGATTACGATTTGTAAAAAACTATCGATGTCCTCCTTTTGGACGGTTGCTAAAAAACCAAGTCTTCCGGCATTGATCCCCAAAATTGGAACTCCAGAGTCACGAACTAAAGTAGCTGCTCTAAGTATCGTTCCGTCTCCCCCAATACTAACTAATACATCAAAACTACTATCCAACTCTGATGGGCAGGAGAAAGTCTTGTACTCTTTTTGTACAATCTTTTTTTCGTAAAGTAATTCTAGAAAAGTAGCCTCGATAACTAGATCTACATTGTTTTTATTAAAAAAAACAAATATATCTCTAATGATAGGTTCTGTGCTGTTTTGGTAATATTGACCGTAAATGGCTATTTTCATTGTGTTGTATTTGAATCGTTTTGATTAATTTGAATTGTTGTTTGGTGAATAACTCAAATAATAACCATTTCAGTTGCCTACATATTTAGATACCTGTCCAGATAATCTGATCGTTCCTTTAAATTATTGATATACTCATCCTCATAATGTTCTGAGATGATCTCATAATTGTATCTTCTAAAAGTCTGAATAATTTCGTTGATTGCTCCGGTACTTATTTTAATAGTAACTTCTACAGTATTGAGGTCTGATTCTGATATAAACAAACCTAATAGTTTACCATTATTACTTTCAACAATTTGGGCGATTTGCCCCATCGAATAGTCTTGCGTATTTTTCTTAACCTTAATGATACTCCCTTGTTCTTTTAAAAAGGTTGTCTGATGAAAAAAGCTCATAATGTCATCAAGTTCATAATACCCTACGTATACATTGTTTTCATCTAGGACCGGAAGGACATTAGAATGGTTTTTTGCAAAAACTTCTAATACCTCTAACCAAATAGCTTCTTTACGTGTAAAAAAGGATTCTAAATTGTATTTATAGTCTGCTACTTTTTTCGAATCCTCAAATGTTTCGATATCTTCGGCTACAATACTTCCTATATAAACTCCATTCTCAACCACTGGGAAGTGCGAAAAGTTTAAATCAGCAAAAAAATCCTTGACTGAACCTATAGTTTCTTGGCTGTCAATAGCTTTAAAATCAGTCGTTATGTAGTTTGTAATATCCATCTTCGTTAAATCCTCAATTTTTATGCAAAATAATCAAAAAAAGGCAAAACCGCCTACCTTTTACTTTGTATTTTTGTGCTATTAAAACAGTTACAACTAATCAAAAATTGTTCCAATGACAAAGTTAAGTGTTAACATCAATAAAATAGCTACCTTAAGAAATGCGCGTGGCGGTAACGTTCCCGATTTATTAAAAGTAGCCACCGATATTCAAAAATTTGGCGGACAAGGAATTACCATTCACCCAAGGCCAGACGAGCGTCATATACGATACCAAGATGCTCGCGATTTAAAAGCTGTAGTCTATACCGAGTTTAATATCGAAGGTAATCCGCAACATAATTTTATCGATTTAGTTCTAGAGTGTAAGCCAGAGCAAGTAACACTTGTGCCAGATGCTATTGGTGCCATAACGTCATCAGCAGGCTGGGATACAGTTCACAATCAAGCCTATTTAACGGAGATGATTCAGGAATTTCAACGTAACGGTATTCGAACTTCTATATTCGTGGATCCAAGTTTAGACATGATCGAAGGAGCGAAAAAAACCGGTACAGATAGAATCGAATTGTATACTGAAGCCTTTGCGCATCAATACAGCTTGGGCAATCATAAGGCAATAGATCCCTATATTGCTGCTGCAGTTTTAGCAAATGACTTGGGACTTGGGATTAATGCTGGACATGATCTAAGTTTAGATAATATTCAGTTTTTTAAACAAAATATTCCAGGATTATTAGAGGTTTCTATTGGTCACGCTCTTATCGCAGAGTCTTTGTACTTGGGTCTCGAGAACGTAGTTAATATGTATTTACAAAAATTGAAATAAATTAATTGGGGCGTGCAACGTTTTGAAAGAGGATTTTTTATAATTACTTTACAGCTAATGGCTGTCCTCCTCTTCATCTCAAATCTCACGCGCACAAAAATCACAATAAATGCTGTATTCAAAAATAGAAGGGACAGGAAAACCACTTTTAATTCTGCACGGTTTTTTAGGTATGTCCGACAATTGGAAAACAATCGGAACTAAGTTGGCCGAAGTTGGTTTTGAAGTTCATTTACTTGATCTCCGTAATCACGGCCGAAGCATACAATCATTAGAATTTAGTTACGAGCTCATGGCTCAAGACGTATATGATTACTGTGTTGGACATGGTTTAACCACGATCGATTTATTAGGTCATTCTATGGGAGGGAAAACAGCTATGCTTGTTGCAACTAAATATCCAGATTTAGTAAATAAACTGATCATTGCTGATATTGGTCCTAAATTTTATCCGCAGCACCATCAAACTATCCTAGCTGGCTTAAATGCAGTTAATTTTGCTGAAAAACCAAGCCGCTCAGATGTCGAAACCATTTTAGAAGGGTATATTACTGATTTTGGAACCCGTCAGTTTTTAATGAAAAGTTTGTATTGGCAGGAGCCAGGCCAATTGGCTTTTCGGTTCAACCTAGCGTCTTTTAATCAAAACCTAGACGAAATAGGTATTGCTTTATCTGATGATTTAATGTTTAATAAACCAACCCTATTTATTCGTGGTGCCAAATCTAATTACATTCTGGACAGTGATTTTGCCGACATAAAAAAGCATTTTCCGCAAGCTTTATTTGAAACAATTCCGAATGCTGGGCATTGGCTTCACGCCGAAGATCCTCAGTTGTTTTATGATTTGTCGCTCTCTTTTTTGAAATAAAAGCTGTTCTAAAAAAATAGTGTTACTTTTATTAAAATTTATAAATACTTACAATATGAAATTATTAGTTAGAATTCTCGTTACATCGGCCTTGGTCTTATTAATTGCTAATTTTATGAGCGGAGTTCACGTAAACGGATTTACAACAGCGCTAATTGTTGCCGTTGTATTAGGTTTACTTAATATCTTTATCAAGCCTATTTTAGTTATCCTTACTCTTCCGGTTACTTTTGTAACTTTAGGTTTGTTCTTACTTATAATTAATGCCATTGTAATACTACTTTGCGATACCATTGTTGGTGGTTTTGCTGTAGATTCATTTTTTACAGCACTCTTGTTTAGTATTATATTGTCCTTGTCGCAGTCGGTACTTTATGCAGTTTTAGGCGAAAGTAAATAATTTTTTCACTAGGCAATTAAGTCTGCATGACCTCATTTAACAAATTTTTAAATCCATTTTAGAACTTTTGTTGTAAATTTGTAGTCTAGTGTACAAAAATGAAAAAAATCCACTTTATAGTAATAGTTTTGCTCGGCCTCTTTTTGATGCCGAGCAAAGCTGTTGCCTGTGGTAACAATAAAAATGTTTCTTCTTGTGGTATGGAAATGACTTCAAAAACCAAAAAGAAGGACTGTTGTAGTAAAAAATCACATTCTAAATCAAAAAAGGAAAAGTCTTGTACAGGTAAATGCGGTATGAGTATTTGCAGTACTAATTCTTCAGTATCTACAATGCTTTATTCAGACTCTACTTTCGAGATTCAGCAAATGGCATTTGATTTTAATGCCAAAAAACAAACAATTGATCACGCTAGTTTTTCCCCTTCTGCAGGGTTTGGTGCAATTTGGCTTATTCCTAAAATAGGTTAATTACAGTTCTTGATAGCCAACAGTGCGTCAAATTCAAAGCAAATTTGCTTTACAACTATCACTTTTTCGATTATAAATAAGACTTACAAGGTTCTCGAGCCACAAGTATGTCTATTTGATTCCTTTCAATAAAAATAAATAAATCATGAAAATATTAAATTCATTAATGTTAGCAGTTTTTGTATTGCTATCATCAGTAAGTGCTAACGCGCAAATAAAAAATAAAAAAACAGAAACAGTTAAAATATTTGGCAACTGTGACATGTGTAAAGCCAATATTGAAAAGGCAGGAAATGTTAAGAAAATTGCTCAGGTGAATTGGGATAAAGACACCCGCTTGGCAACAATTACTTATGATTCTGCCAAAACAAATTCAGACGAAATACTAAAGCGAATTGCCTTAGAAGGATACGATAGCGAGAAATTCCTTGCGCCAGATAGTAAATACAATACCTTGCATGCTTGTTGTCAGTATGATCGCGACGTAAAGGTAGAGGTTGTAATCGATACAACAGAAAATAATGATTCAGCACCAACAACAAGTGAAGAAGTGCAAAAAACTGGAAATCAGTTAGAGTCTGTATACACAAGTTATTTTGCACTAAAA
>CAXBGV010000225.1:0-4991 GCA_963975235.1 uncultured Flavobacterium sp.
ACGCCTTTTCAAATTGATGTTATATTAGTTTGGTATCAAAGTGGTATAGAAAAATACGATCCTTCGCAGTTTGAATTACTCTTTGAAGTGCTAGAAGAAGAAGGTATTTCATTTAATTAACTACTATATTTTTCGACTATACCCTTTATAAAGTGTTTACTGTAAATTTTTAAATAGGTTTTATAAAAAAACTCGTTTATTGCTAAACGAGTTTTTTTTGTTTCTGACTTTAAAGTTTTTGATTTTTAAAACTTGTATCGTAACGAAGTTATTACTTGTCTTGGTGCTATTGGATTTGCACTGTAGTTTTCATGTACGGTATAATTCAGCTCGTTAGTTATATTCGATAATTTGCAAAGAATTGAGAACTTTTTCCAACTGTACCCTGCGCTTAAATCTATAGTTGTATAACCACTAATTGGTACTTCTCTGTCTTCTGTAGTCAGTGAACCCGGATTGTTAACATCATTTGTGTAACGATTATTCCAACCCGCAACGCGGTCTCCTATGTAGTTTCCAATAGCTCCAATAGAAAGTCCTTGGAGTTTTCCGGAAGGTATAGTATAAAAGAAACTCATGTTTGCTGTATTTGCTGGAGTTCTCGCTAAGCGATCACCTTCTATAAAACTACCTACTAATCCACTAGTTTCAGTGTATCGCATGTCATTATAGCTGTATCCTGCTATTACATTAAATCCTTCAAATGGTCGTGCAGTAATATCAATTTCAATACCCTTACTTTTAGTTGCACCGCTCAGTTCTTTCACGTTGGAATCTAGATTTGTGGTTCCATCTGCTTTAAATTCGGCTGTTTGTGCTAAATTGCTGTTGGTTATTTGGTACAACGTAACATTAGTAGTTAGCATTCCTTGAAAAAAGTCTTTTTTGATACCCAGTTCATACTGATCAATGATCGAAGCTTTTATTGCTTCTCCGTTTACAGTATTACCCGAGTTAGGCGTAAAAGAGGAGCTAAAGCTTGCAAACAGAGAGCTGTTAGTATTAGGTTGATATACTAAACCAACTTTTGGTGTAAAAGCTTGATCAGGTCTGTTGGGTGTTTGTGTAATGACTTGTGGTGTTTTTGTTAAGTCGTACGTGTCTACTTGTGCTTCTTGCCAAGACCAACGCAAACCCGCCAAAAGCTTAAATTTGCTAGTTAGGGATAGTAAGTCTTGAGCATATACTCCAAACCGATTGGTATCTGTTTTTAAGATTCTCGTTGTGGTTGCGTCAGGAATTCCTGTACCTTGGTTAAAGTTCGCAAAATCAAAAATATTGCCACTGCCATATGTTGAGGGACTAAAAACAAAACTATAAGATTGCAAAAATGAGTTTTCTAAATCTACTCCAGTAAATAATTGATGTTTTATTTTACCAGTTGTAAAGGAACCTTGTACACTAATTTGTTCACCAATAATTTGCTCTGAATTTTTGGTTTGGCCCAGAGGACGGTTCCAGTTTCCTGCAGCATCTGGTTGAATTCGTTCCGTTCCTTTCGAATCTCTTTCATAATTTTGAAAAGAAGAATTGAAGTTCAGGGTCCAATTAGTATTAAAGTTATGATTTACCAATGCTGAAACGGTAGTTTGAATTGTTGTTCCATTAGACCATGTTGCTCCTAAATAAGTACTTCGCGGTATATTGGCAAACTCTTTTCCTATTATGGCAGTACCAAAGTCAGGTGTCCAATCGTCATTTAAATAATCAGCTTGTAAAGTGATTTCCGTTTTTGGACTCACCTTAAATAAGAACGATGGGTTCACATAGTATCGCTCGCGAGAAACAACATCTCTAAAGCTTTGTGAATTTTCATAAGATCCAGTAAAGCGATAAGCAATAAAGCTGTTCAATGGGCCGTAAATATCTATCGACGGTTTATAAAATGAATAGCTTCCTATTTGCATGCTTAATTCTCCACCTTTAACAAATGAAGGTGTTTTTGTTACCATGTTCAAAATTCCTCCTGGTGCCACATTTCCATATAAAAGGGCAGCACTTCCTTTCAAAACCTCTACTTTCTCTAATGAAGAAACTTCGGGAATTGAACCGCTGCTAAAGCGGAAACCGTTTTTGAACATGTTATTTGCAGACATGTCGTATCCTCTAGACCAGAACGATTCTTGTGCGCCTCCTCGAGCAGATCCTACATATACACCATTTACATTTTTGATCACATCGCTTAAGCGGATGGCTTGTTGTTGTGTTATAATTTCGTTTCCAATAATTTGGACACTTTGCGGGATATCGATAACTTTTAGTCCGGATCTTACAGCCGAAACGGGTTTGTGTTGTTTAGCACCGTTAATCATGATTTCTTTTAGGACTTCACCTTTATTTTTTTTAATAGTATCATTTATGGCTGTTAAAAAAGTATCGTCAGGAGCGCTTTGATCTCCACTTTGAAAATTTTGAGCATTAGATGTCATGGTAAATAGTAAGGCTAACCCTGATAAAATTATATGTTTCATATCGTTTATTTAGAATAAGTAAAAATAATAATGCAAATATATAATGTGATTTTGGATTCACAAAACTTATTTAGACTTAATATAAATAAAATTTTTAACGAGATGTATTTCAGTTGTTTACTAGAGAATTTTTAGAGATAAACTAGGAAGATCTAATCCAGATAGACGCTTTCTACTTTATCATAATGACTCCTAACTTAGTGTTAAAAGCGAGGGAAGCGTATATCAAAAAAAATTTGAGAAACTAATGGTTTGCGTGTTAGATGTTTGAGGGAAATTGTAGTTGTTATCAATCACTTTTGACTATCAAATTGGACTTCTTAATACAATGAAAAAGATGTGTCTCGTACTGCTTTAATACTAGCTGACCTAATACAATATTATTATACCAATTACACACCACAACTAAATCAGCGGTTTTAAAGGCATTTGGAAATGTCGATTGCGTATGTGCGGAAGTTAGCAGTAGAATGAAGCAATACTTTAAAGCAGGTATGAAGGCGATCGAAATTATTGAATATAAATCGCGATCGCCCTGAAAAAATAAACAGATAGTAAAAGCATGTATTTGCTACGTCTACTTTTTTAGTACAATTCTCTACCTACTGGATACAGCAAATAGTTCTTATCATAGTATTTTGTTTTACTGTAAAACCATCCAAGAATTGCATTTGGACTGGCTGCAAACTTGGAATCTGTTGCTATCTTTTGCTCAAACTCTCTTTTAAGTTCAGGTGACTCTTGCAGCATTTTTATCGCCATTGGCTCCATAACATATGGTTCTATATATTCTGTTCTTTGAAAAATAGAGAGGAAAAATCCCCATCTAAAAAATGAATCCTTAGATAGTGGTTCAAGCAATATCATAGCTAAATCACCTAAAGGTTGATCTGTAGAGATATATACAGAGCCTTTTGGATACGTCCTCGTAATTGTTTCTGTTTTTGTAGTCCCGCTTACTTGCATACGTCCTTCAAAAGGCTTCATTTGTTGGTTTTCATCTTCGACTTTGGCGTTTTCGATGCGATACATCTCTAAAGTTAGTTCTCGTGCTTCGGCAAGCGTTTCCATTTTGATACCGTGTAGTTTTAAACGGTCAATAACAACATCGCAGGAGGCAGGAATCCAGTATCCTTTTGGACGACTAATAAAAGCAATTGGTTCGGTCGCTTTGTAATTCACGATTTTTTGTTTCATGGGTTTGCCTAACCACTCAATATATTCTCCGTTAGTAATTGTAGATTTTAAAATTCTAGAAGCAATTCCAGAAAAAAGTAAACTATCGGCGACCTTCACTACTGAATGACTACTTTTTAAGTCGCTGAGATTATCAAATCGCACGGCATCTTGCATTTGAGGTACTTTCCATGCCATTGGCACTCTTGATTCACGGATGCTTTTATCTTTGTTGGTAATCTCTTTTAAAATTTGTCCTTCAGCTGCTAATAAAGTTAAAGTGCTTTCTAGCAAAATATAGGTTCCTAATACCCTTTGTTTAAAAGGTTTTAAAGAATGATTTTCCACTAAAATAGAGGCCATGTGACGTAGATTACCATAACTATCTGAAAATCGTGGTCCTCCAGATGTCACAATATTTCCCTCTGTAAAATCACGATCATTCACAGCGAATAGAAGCTGACCTGGAATATGCCCATTTGAGGTTAAGTATTGGTCTGCTTTAGTTTTATAAGTAGCCTCAAGCCATTTAGCAATTCCTGGAGAATTACCTTGCACTCCCACACCTCCAAATGTAATGTCGTACTGATAATCAGCACCATCTGTAACATGAATGTCCATATACATGTCAGGGCTGTACACGTTCATAACGTTTACAACCGCTTTTATTTCTCTAGTATCTAATTTTGTGTAATCACGATTTAAATTTAAATTTTGCGCATTGGTACGCCATCCCATGTTTTCAGGACCTCTTTGATTTGGTCTGTTGTAAGGAGAAGCGTTTTCGTGAGCATCGACGCTTAAAATAGGAATAAACAAAAAATTGACTTTATCGAGTAATTGACTCTTACCACCAAAAGCAATATCACGTAAAAGCATCATACCAGCGTCTTTTCCATCTATTTCACCAGAATGAATTCCAGCTTGTACAAAAAGTGTTGGTTTTCCTGAATTTTTTAGTGCTTCGGCATCAAAGTTAGCTGTGTTTGTTCCTACAATCATGTGTATAGGTCGTCCTTCGACACTAGTACCAATAGTAACCATTGCTAATAGAGGTGAAGCATCCGTTAGTTTTTTAAACCAGCTCATGGTTTCATCGTAGTTGGGTGTCGTTTTAAAGCCAGTTTTTTCAGTTGGAGTGATCCAGCTATTTGTATTCTTAGCTATTAATTTTTCACTTTTACCGTGCCATTCTATACTTGGAGGTAATATGCTTTGCGCCCAATTGTCAGTCGTACTTAAAAACATAAAAACGATCAATACGGATAATATTTTATTTTTAGTGCACATAGTTGAGTTTTAAATAATTTTGAGAAAGTAATAAATACACGTTTTTCGGTTTAT
>CAXBGV010000226.1:0-4981 GCA_963975235.1 uncultured Flavobacterium sp.
TTTGGGGATGTACATTAGAGGTGGAAGAGGAAATCAAGTTTTAATTATGATTGATGGTGTTCCGGTTACGGATGCTTCAGGAATTAATTTGTCCTATGACTTACGACTTCTTCCTGTTGATCAGATAGAAAGTATCGAAATCATGAAAGGAGCATCAAGCACGCTTTACGGTTCTGGAGCTGCGACAGGGGTGATCAATATTACCCTGAAAAAGGCAGACACAAAAGATATCGCAGGTGCTGTTTATTTGAACATGGGAACCCAGAATGTTGCCAAGGAAAGCAATACTGATATTAATGATTTTAATCAAGGGTTTTCTTTTAATGGTAAGTCAGAAAAGTTCAATTATTTTGCTGCTTTAAATAGTACAGAATCAACAGGGATTTCTGAAGCTAAGCCTGCTGCTGAAAATATTGCTTTTGAGAAAGATGCTTTTTCTAGAGTAAATTCGATTGTAAAATTTGGTTTTACACCCACTAAAAAATTAACATTAGATTTCTTCGCGAGTTATGATAAATTAAGAAATGAATTTGATTCAGGTTCATTTGCAGATAATAAAGATAATTTTTCTACTTCGGAACAGTATCGAATAGGTTTCTCACCAAAGTACAAATACAATGGCGGTGAAATTGTAATGAACTCGAGTGCAAGTTCGATCGAGCGAGATCTTTTTAATTTTGGAAGTTTCTCTTATTACAAATCAAGAAATATTAATGCTGACGTATTTAATAAGTACAATGTAATTTCAGAATTGTTCATTGTAACGGGAGCTCAATTTCAGTTTCATGAAATGTCAAATAAAAGTGATTATGCTTTTATACCTCAGGAATTGGCTAAGTTCAACATGTTTGATCCTTATGCAACTGCAGTTTACAATTCTGATTTTGGTTTAAATGTTAATGTTGGTGCACGCTACACAATGCATAGCCAATTTGGAAATAAGCTAGTATACAATTTAAATCCTTCGTTTGTAATTCCTAATATACCTGTAAAAGTACTAGCCTCTTACAGTACTGCTTTTATTGCTCCTAGTTTGTATCAGCTCTACTCTGAATATGGGGATTTAGAACTAGCGCCTCAAAAAGATGCTACTCTTGAACTTGGGTTAGAAGCTAAATTATTTAGTAATAAAGTTACAATTACAACAATTGCTTTTGATAGAAAAGAAGTAGATGCAATTGGATTTGATTTGACCGCTTACGAGTATTTTAATCTTTTAGGGAAAAATAAAGTTAGAGGAATCGAAACTACAATCGTTTACGATTTAACCGATAAAGTACGAATGAATGCTAATTATACTTTTACTGATTTAGAGCGACAATCTAGAATTTTAAATCCTAAAAACAAGGTCAATGCGGGCATTGATGTGCAAGCTTCTGAGCGATTGGCTTTTAGTGCGACCTATCAATTTGTGTCGGATAGATACACGGAGTATACCACATATCCAGCTCCAACATTCGATCCTGTATTAAACTCTGAAATCCTAAAAAACTACCAATTGGTTAATGCTAATATTCGCTATGTGCTTATTAAAAGCAGGTTAAATATTTTTGCATCAGCAGATAATATACTTGACAAAGGTTTTGTTGAAGCAAGAGGATTTAGTACCAGAGGCCGAAACTTTAAAGTGGGTATAAATATCAGCTTTTAAATATAATTAAGAAGGTAAAAAAAAAAAAGCTTTGTTTCTTGAAACAAAGCTTTTTTTGATATAGGGTAATCACGAATTAATAATTATACAGAATAAAATAAAACTGCTTTCATCATATGCTTGCAGTATTTATTTCATTCAGAAACAAACATAAAAAAACTATCTCGTAAAAGTCTTAAAATTTTATTAATTTTTTAATGGAAAGTATATTATGTAGCACTGCACATTGGATAAAAAATATTTAGACACAAAAAAAGAATGACAATTTGACATTTTTACACATTTGGCAGTACTTTTGCCATCCAAAGAAAAGTGCAAAAATGAAGTTTAAGAATATATTTAAAAATACAAGTAATATGGCTGCTGAAAATACAGATATCGATCAGAAAGTAAAAGATGTAACGATGGATAACAATACAACTGAAGAGCAAGTTGTAGTTGAGGAATTAACTGTTGAAGAGCAATTAACAAAAGACTTAGCACAAGAAAAAGATAAGTTTTTAAGATTGTTCGCTGAATTTGAAAATTATAAAAGACGTACAACTAAAGAGCGTATTGAGTTGTTCAAAACAGCAAATCAGGAAGTTTTACTGGCGATGTTACCAATTTTAGATGATTTTGACAGAGCGATCATGGAAATAGCTAAGTCGGAGGATGAGGTTATGGCTAAAGGTGTTGAGCTTATTCATGAGAAGTTAAAAAATACTTTAGTTGCTAAAGGATTGGAAGTAGTAGAGGTAAAAGCAGGAGATGCATTTGATGCTGATTTTGCCGAAGCAATTACACAAATTCCAGCAGCAAACGATAAAATGAAAGGTAAAATTGTTGATGTATTGGAAAAAGGATACAAATTAGGAGACAAAATTATTCGTTTTCCTAAAGTAGTTATCGGACAATAGTTTGCTAGAGAAGCATGTTTAAAGTGCAACTTATCAAAAGAAAAAAATTAAAATGAAAAAAGATTTTTACGAGATATTAGGTATTGCTAAAGGTGCAGATGCTGCAGCGATTAAGAAAGCCTACAGAAAAAAAGCATTAGAATATCATCCTGACAAAAATCCTGGAGACAAAGCGGCAGAAGAAAAATTCAAGGAAGCTGCTGAGGCTTATGAGATTTTAAGTGATGCCAGCAAAAAAGCAAAGTACGATCAGTACGGTCATCAAGCATTTGATGGTTCTGGTGGTTTTGGCGGCGGAGGTCATGGTGGTATGAACATGGACGACATCTTTAGTCAGTTTGGTGATATCTTTGGTAGTGCCTTTGGTGGTGGCGGAGGATTTGGCGGCGGAGGCGGAGGTCAGCGTCGTACAAAAGGAAGTAACCTACGTATTAAAGTAAAATTAACACTGGAAGAAGTTGCTAATGGTGTTGAGAAAAAAGTAAAAGTGAAGCGTAAGGTGCAAGCGCCAGGTGTTACCTACAGAACATGTAGTACATGTAACGGGCAAGGGCAGGTGATGCGTGTAACAAATACAATTTTAGGCAGAATGCAATCTGCATCTACTTGTCCTACTTGTGGAGGATCAGGTCAAATTTTAGACAAAAAACCAAGCGAAGCAGATTCGCAAGGAATGATACTAGAAGATGAAACAGTTTCGATCAAAATTCCTGCAGGAGTAGTAGATGGCATGCAATTAAAAGTTTCGAACAAAGGAAACGATGCGCCAGGAAACAGTGTACCAGGTGATCTAATAGTTGCTATCGAGGAATTAGAGCATGAGTTCCTAAAACGAGAGGGCGAAAACTTACATTACGATTTATACATCAGTTTCTCTGAAGCAGTTTTAGGTGTTTCTAAAGATATCGAGGCGATCAATGGTAAAGTGAGAATTAAACTAGAAGAAGGAATCCAATCTGGAAAAATTTTAAGACTTAAAGGAAAAGGTATTCCAAGCATCAACGGTTATGGAAACGGAGATTTACTAGTTCATGTAAATGTTTGGACACCAAAAACATTAAACAAAGATCAAAAACAGTTTTTTGAGAAAAATATGACTGATGATAACTTCGTCCCAAATCCAGAAAAATCAGATAAATCTTTTTTTGAAAAAGTAAAAGATATGTTCTCTTAATCAAGGACAATACAATTGCTTAAAGTAGCTTACAAGCCCATCTTCTTTTAAAAGGAAGATGGGTTTTTTATGTAACAATTAGTTCCAGTTACATACTAATTATTTACTTTTACAAAGGCTAGAAGGTAACGGTCAATCGTACCAAATAATTCAAAAACTCAGCATGCATAATTTATTAGAAGTCAATAAAGTTGTTAAGCAGTACGGTGATTACGTCGCACTTAACGAGGTTTCGCTTTCCGTTCCTCAAGGAAGTATTTATGGATTATTAGGTCCTAATGGCGCTGGAAAAACATCTCTTATACGGATTATTAATCAAATTACTATGCCCGATAGTGGTGAGGTGATACTGGATGGCGAAAAACTACAACCTAAACATGTACAATATATAGGTTATTTGCCTGAGGAAAGAGGCTTATATACTAGCATGAAGGTAGGCGAACAATGCTTGTATTTAGCACAAATGAAAGGATTGTCTAAAGCCGAAGCTAAAAAGCAATTAGAGTACTGGTTTGATCGCCTTGGAATTCAAGGTTGGTGGAACAAAAAAATACAAGAACTCTCGAAAGGAATGGCTCAAAAAATTCAGTTTGTAGTTTGTGTACTTCACAAACCTAAATTGCTAATTTTTGATGAACCTTTTTCAGGTTTCGATCCGGTAAATGCGAATATTATCAAAGATGAGATTTTGGCTTTGCGTGACGAAGGAGCAACCATTATATTCTCTACACATCGCATGGAAAGCGTAGAGGAATTATGTGATCATATTGCCTTAATTCACAAATCGAATAAATTAATCGAAGGGAAACTAAACGATGTAAAGCGACAATTTAAAACGAACAGTTTTGAAGTGGGTATTTTATCAGATAACGTCGAAGGTTTAATGTACGATATAACTCAAAAATTCTCAGTAAGTCCAGCACACTTTAAATCACTTAACAAAGAGCTAAAATTAGAGGTTCAATTAGGCAACTCGATGCCTAACGAATTACTAAATATCTTAACGCAACGAGGTCAAGTAACCCACTTTTTAGAAAAAATTCCTAGCGTCAATGATATTTTTATCCAAACTGTGCAGGAAAAGTAAAAGCTAAACTAACGTATTCCAATCATCATAGTTTAGTTTGGGATTTCATACTTCAAAAAATAACATTATGAGCATTATATCATTAATCATAAAAAGAGAATTTGTTGCTAAGGTGCGCAACAAGTCTTTCATCGTCATGACCTTTCTTAGTCCGCTGCTATTTGTTGGTA
>CAXBGV010000227.1:0-4977 GCA_963975235.1 uncultured Flavobacterium sp.
TTTTCCTGATGTAAAAAAAGTCACTTTAGGTGAAGCGGTCTTTTCACAGGTCTTAGATGCTATTTTTGATAAATAAAAAATAACATCATTTTACTACTGATCATTGTACAAAGATATTTTCATTTTTTGTACCGCTTACTTTGCAGTGAAACATGGAATTCTAGGCTTAGTCAAAACGGTCTTTGTATTTTTTAAATAGACTATTCATCACTAATAATACGATTCCCACACCTAGCAATACAAAGGCTCTAATCAAGAAATCAGAATTAGATAAATCGAAGAACATTAATCGTACAACACAAATTCCGACTAAGGATAGCGAAACGTATCTGAAATATTTTTCCTTGAGTGCTATTCCTAAAATTAGTAAGCCTAAGGCTTCTAGAATCCAAAAGAATGTTAGTATTCCTTTATCAAAAGTCAAGTATAAAAAGCAACCGATACTCAAAGTAGCAGGGTAGATTAATAGACTGTTTTTTAGATCAAATTTCTCCATCCATTTGTATGCTAGGTAAATATAAGACGCTATCAATGCAAATATCAAAAGATAGATGGCTAAGAATTTGCTTTCGAAAAAATTAAAACTCAAAAAACCCAAATGCAAGTTGGCTAGTAAATAGTAAATGATACTAATGTTTTTGTTTTTCGAGATTTGACGGTGGTACAAATACAAATTCATTATCGCTGTGGCTGCCCAAAAAACGGGTAACCATTTATGTGGCAACTGTGAGAACATGATAATAGAAAGCCAGATGTTGAGCACAATTTGGTAGTTATTTTTCAGCGAGTCGTTTGTTTCTTTTTTATTCATGAAAAGAGCAAGTACTAAGCCAAGTGCTACACTTCCTAGTTGTATACTCCAGTCTATAGCCGTAAACGAATTCATATTACTAAAACTGTAGAGTAAGGATACAACAATTGCTAGTGTGGCAACGATATACAATAATTGGTATTTTACTTTTATGAAATTAGTGCTAATGAGCCCGAAATTAAGTAAACTCAATACCATGAATAAAGCGGGGAGGTACGAAAATTGTACTTGGATAAAAAGCAATACCACAATCCATAGGTTTTGAAGGTACGGTAGGCTAGTGGTAATGCTTTGGTCTTTGCGGTCTTTGTTTTTAAATTGTAAATAGTAGTAAACAATGGATAGCGCAACAGTTGCGGCTTGAGTTGTATAAAGGAGCACTTTGTTTGTTGCGTTATAATTTATTGCAGCTAGATAGACAGTCATAATGATGCCTCCTAATAGCAATAGATATGAATAGATATTAAAGCGCTTGAATTCGGTTAATTTTTGAAAAGCAATGCAGAAAATAAGAGCAAATACAGCCAAGTACATAGAAATATAGTCATTGGCTAAGCAAGTAAATCCAAATACTAAAACATTAAAAATAAGTAGCTCCGAATTAAATAAATTAAGGTTTGTCCATTGCGGGCTAGTTTCAGCGCTTTTGTTTCGTAGTCTTTTTGCAAATAACACATAAATTTGAATAGTGGAGAGTCCGATGCAAGTCAATGCAATTTCTGGATTGGTTAAAGCGGGTGTTTTGTACAAGAATAATGCACTAGCTAGGATCGTAAATAAAAAATAAAGTAAATATAAAACAGTTTCATTAATGGCTATTAAGCTTTTCTTCTTGTAGTTGATCCACAAAAATTCATGATTCAGTACAGCTATTGCTGCTAGACTAAAGACTTGTAAAATGGTATGGTCACCAAGGTATTTGTAAACCAGTATAAAAAGTACGGCATTGGCACCAATAATACCCATAAAACGGATGATGAAATCGTTGTTAAACCAGTTTTTCTGTTGCCAGTTGTATGCAATAACGACTAATAATCCAAAAGCAAATGCAAAATCATAATTCGATTTGTGTTGCAAGTTAATTGTAGCAACGGTGATGCCAATACTCAAACAGTAGAAGATCATTCGACCAAGATCGAAAGTATTGTTTTTAAATTTATTTTGTAAAAAGCACCAACTTACTGCAATAAAAAATAAAACGATCACAAATAAATTGTGCAGTAATTCGGCATTGGTTTGAAAAAGTACTAGGATGCATAATGCAATTGCTAGGATTCCGTTTAAGCTTAAACTGTATTTCTCATCGAGTATATCAATGGATAGAAATTCTTTTTTGATCGAAGAAAAAACAGGAACAGCTAGTGCCATAATAGAAAGTACAATCATGGTCGCTAATGCACTTGTAACTTGAGCATCTTCGAAGGATTTACTGATGAGTAAAATGCTAAAGAATAGTAAGCCAGCTGCTGCAAATTGATTGATAACAAAGAATATTTTATACAATAAAGTTTCTTTGTTTTTATAGAGAACAAATAAACACACCAGTATCAAGGCGTATAAAATACAAGCGATAATGTCTATGCCCACTTTCCAGTCATTCAACATAATTATGCTTAAAGCCAATAGGATAAACGAAACCATGCCGTCTAAGTGATACAACCAATATACCTTTTTCTTTCGAGCTTTTAGAGCAATAAAGAAACACAGAATAGCGCCTATAAACAATACGAAGGTTTTAAAATGACTACCTGTAGCATGCAATAGCAAACCAACGGCAAATAAAAGCCAATTCGTCAAATGAGTGATAAATGCGGCTCGATCAAAAACAGTGTTTTCATAAACGGATCGGTATTGCATAAATAGGCAACTTGCGGCAACAGTTATTATGCCAATGATGGCTACAATATTTTCGGTGGCTGATAGTTTTGCTCCTTGTGCATTGAACCAAATATCAAATATGATAAAGGCGCTAATAACCACCAATAAATGAAATTCCCACTTTTCCTTGTACGAGAGCGCAATACCAATTGTGGCAGTGATGGCTGCTAGTATAAAAGTAGTTACTGTCTTTTCTGGAATAACACAGAGTATCAAAATACTCAGAATGACATGGAGCGAAAGGAAAGTTTGTTTTTTTATAATGTACCCAATGTATAAATTGAGACCTATTCCCACTGCAATTAGTCCGTAGGCGGCAACAGAATTTGTTATAAAGGCCAAAGCAGGAATTTGGGAAGCTCCGTAACAACCAAACAAAAACAAACTTGCTCCTGCACTACGAAGCCATAATCCTGTTGTGACCCATTTTTCTTTTTTCTGGAG
Organism: uncultured Flavobacterium sp.; assembly: GCA_963975235.1. Lineage (GTDB taxonomy): Bacteria > Bacteroidota > Bacteroidia > Flavobacteriales > Flavobacteriaceae > Flavobacterium. The sequence goes on from CAXBGV010000227.1 coordinate 3,134, forward strand.
AAAATAGTAGGCGCCCACAAGAATACCTGCATACAACCATAAAATTAAAATACGAAATAAAGGGGATACTTTTAAGGCTGTATAAATACTTAAATAACCTATTCCTAGTACCATTATGGCTGTTCCTAGAATTCCAGTCCAGTTGTCGGCAAATTGTTTTTCGGCTTGTTTTATAAATTTAGAAAAAGCACTTTCTACATATTCTTTTTCTACAATAGGAGCTATTTCTGGAGTATAAGTGCTTTCTTCAGCTGTGAATTCATGATAATTTTCAAAATCAATAACTGATTCTTCTATTTTGAAAGTTTCTGTTTCAATTGATGTAAAGGCAGCTGGTTCGTATTCTTCGATGGCATCTGCTACAGGAATTATTTCTTCAATTATTGCAATTGCAACGGGTTCAGGAACGAGCGAAATTTCGGGTTCAAGTGGTTCTTCAATGACTGATATATGTGGGGCTGTGGCAACTGTTTTTGCTGCAACAAGTTGTTTTAGTGTCTCTATTTCTTCCTTTATAGTCGCATTTTGCTGACTGTATCTATCTAGGGTGTCTTTGATGGAATCATTGTCTTTTTTTAAATCAGTGTATTTATTGTATAATACAAAGATGCATGCTGCTAAAATAAAAACTATAATTTCCATAAATACCCAATTTGGTTGATGCCAAATATAAGTATTAAAAAAGTTACAAAAGTAATTTGTTTTGGTAGTCATTGTCATTGTTTATTCGAACCTAAAATTCGAATAGCTAGTAATTTTAATTTTCACAAGACTAAAAGCGTGAATTGGTGGCTATTTTTTCTTTTTTACTATTTTTGCAGCAAATAAAAACAACTATGATTGATTTGAAGTATCTAGAATTTCTCGAAAACATTTTGACTGATAACCGCAAAGAGAAATTCTTGAAAGTATTAGAAAACCGAACCAATCATTTTACAATAGCTGTCGAAGACATTTTTCAGATGCACAACACTAGTGCGGTAATGCGTAGTTGTGAGGTTTTTGGAATTCAAGAACTCAATGTTATTGAGCAACGGTACGGAAAAAGCATCGACAAAGAAATTGCTATGGGAGCCCAAAAATGGGTTGATATTAATACGTATGATAGCATTACTGATTGCGTAGATACGTTGAAAAATAAGGGTTACCAAATCATTGCAACGACTCCGCATGACAATGATTGTTTGATGGACGATTTTGATATTACGAAACCCAGTGCCTTATTTTTTGGTACAGAGCGAGATGGATTATCTGAAGAAATATTACAGCGTGCCGATGGATTTTTAAAAATCCCTATGGTAGGTTTTACCGAGAGTTTGAATATCTCCGTTTCGGCCGCTATCATTATTCAAAATCTAACTAATAGGCTCCGCAACTCATCTATTGATTGGCATTTATCTGAAGAGGAAATGCTGGTTAAAAGATTGGCATGGGCCAAAAGTTCGATAAAAGATATCAAACGAATTGAAGCGCGTTATTTTGAAGAAAATCCTATTTAAAAAACCTAAAGTTTTAAGGTTACAGCAGGAATTTTTTACCGAAGGTTTTGACGAATAGCTGGCTGGTGAATACAAATCCATGTCCGATTTTACTAAAATATTAAATGCTTTAGTTTTTTATAATCTACGCCATCAAGAACTAATTTTTATCCAAAAAAAATCCCCACTTACAATCGTAAATGGGGATTTGGGTATGTGTAATCTTAAACTAAATCTGTTCGATGGATTATTTTACATCAAAGCGGTCTGCATTCATGACCTTAGTCCATGCTGTAACAAAATCGTTAACAAATTTTTCTTTGCTATCGTCTTGAGCATATACTTCAGCATAAGAACGCAAGATAG
>CAXBGV010000228.1:0-4975 GCA_963975235.1 uncultured Flavobacterium sp.
TGGACCAAAAAATACGCTACGAAATCGAGTTCCCAATCAATTCTTCTCCGCAATTGTTATATCAGTACATCTCAACTCCTTCTGGACTTTCGGAGTGGTTCGCTGATAATGTTAACTCACGTGGCGAGTTCTTTACATTTATCTGGAATGACTCAGAGGAAAAAGCAAGGCTAGCCTCAAAAAAATCAGGAGAGAAAGTAAAATTTAAATGGGTTGATACTAATAATAAAGACACCGAATATTTTTTTGAGTTACATATTTTAGTAGATGAGTTGACTAAGGATGTTTCTTTGATGGTTGTAGATTTTGCTGAAAAAGATGAAGTACAGGAAGCAACGCAGTTATGGGAAAATCAAATTTCAGATTTAAAACATCTGATAGGATCTGTCTAGTAAAATTGTATTTTATAACTTACCTTTGCCCTAAATATAATTTAGGGCTTTTTTTATGATTAATTTTAATGGAACCATAGGTACTCAGGATACAAATATATTGACGCAAAATCGTGCTTTTTTATACGGAGATGCTGTGTTTGAAACGGTAAAAGTTATTGATGGTAAAATTCTTTTTCTGGAAGATCATTATTTTAGATTGATGGCTTCTATGCGAGTGGTTCGTATGGAGATACCTATGAATTTTACAATGGAGTACTTAGAGGAGCAAATGATTTCTCTAGTAAAACACAATGGTTTCGATGAATCGTCAAGAGTTCGAATTACTGTTTTTAGAAACGATGGAGGGTATTACCTACCTCTGACAAACGATGTTTCTTTTTTAATTCACTGCAGTCAAGCTGAAAATAAATTGTATCAGTTTGAAAAATCGGAATACGAAGTAGATCTTTTCAAAGATTTTTATGTTACGAAACAGCTATTGTCTTCTATAAAAACGACAAATAGGATGTTGAATATTACAGCGAGTGTTTATGCAAATGAAAATGGTTTAGATAATTGCTTACTTCTAAATGATGCTAAAAATGTAGTTGAAGCTATTCAAGGTAATATTTTTATGCTAATTGGAAATAAGTTGGTAACGCCACCGGTCTCTGAGGGGTGCTTGAACGGAGTAATGCGCAAGCAAGTTCTGAGCTTTGCAAAACAAATTGCTGGACTTGAAGTGACTGAAGCAATTATTTCTCCTTTTGATCTTCAAAAAGCAGATGAATTATTTATAACCAATGTAATCAAAGGTATTCAGCCCATTACAAAATACAGAAAAAAATCATTTAAGAATGATGTCGCTCACAAAATACTAACTAAACTTAATGAATCGCTGCAGGCTAATTAATTTAAATAAGGGTTCTCAGGAGCATTAGACCAAATTAGATATTCGCCTCCAAGTTCCATAATTTGTTCTTTCCAAAAATGAGTGGCAGATTTGGCTATGATCTTATTTTTATAATTATTTGAAGTAACGATCCATGAGTTTGAATTCATTTCTGCCTCCAATTGATTTTGACCCCATCCAGTATACCCTAGAAAAAAGCGAATATTTCCTTTTTGTATAGTACCATTGTTGATCAATTCTTTAGTCGACTCAAAATCACCACCCCAATATATACCATTAGAGATCTCAATACTATTAGGAATTAAATCCGGTATATTGTGAATAAAATAAAGATTATCTTGTTCTACTGGGCCTCCGTTGTAAATTTTAAATCTTGCACGAACTTCCGGGATTAAATCATTAATGGTGTACTTCAGTGGCTTATTTATTATGAAGCCCACTGAACCCTCCTTATCGTGATCTGCTAATAAAATTACAGATCTATTAAATGATAAATCTCCAATTATAGAAGGCTCAGAAATAAGCAGTTGTCCTTTTATTAGTGTTTCTGTAATCATGTTTGCCGTAATTTTTTTATTAAATTTAAGAAAAAAAATTAAAATAGTACCTATTTCTTCGATTAAAGGCAAAAAAAAACCTTCAATGAAGAAGGTTTTTCGCTCTAATAAGATCGTATAAAATGGCTATAATTAGTTTACAGCTCCTTCTAATTCTGCTCCAGCTTTAAATTTTACAACATTTTTTGCTGCAATTTGAATCGTTTTTCCTGTTTGAGGATTTCTACCATCTCTTGCTGCTCTAGCTGATACAGACCAAGATCCAAAACCTACTAAAGAAATTCTTCCACCTTTCTTCAAAGTTCCGCTAACGTTTCCTAAAAATGACTCTAAAGCTAATTTAGCAGCTGCTTTTGTGATCCCTGCGTCTGCCGCGATAGCATCGATTAATTCTGATTTGTTCATAATAATAGTTATTAATTGTTGGTTAAATAAATTGTTAATACACAAATTTAGCAGGAAAACAGTACCATCCAAGTGATTTAAGGGATTTTAGCTTCTTTTGTTGATAACTTATTTTAATTGTTCATAAATGCATTGTGTTTTGTAGTGTTTTAATGCAAAAGCCCGTGATTGTTGGACTTAGTAGGCTTTTGCTTCTGCTGTAAAGTTAATTCCGTTTAGCAGCTCTGCCGTCAACATTCTCTTTTTACCTGGAAATTGCAAGCTTAGTATTTGGATATAGCCGTCCTTTACTGCTATTTTCAATTCTTTTTTGGTACATACAATAGTTCCTGCGTCTAAATTATGAGATTCTAAGAGTAAGTTAGCATCGTATATTTTAACGTTCCACTCTTCATTTTTATCAGAGAAAAAGCACCAAGAAGCAGGATATGGGCTCAATCCTCTTATTAAATTATGGATGGTTGTAGCTGATTTTGACCAATCAATTTTGCAGTTTTCTTTATTTAATTTGTAAGCGGTTTTACAATCTTCGTTTTCAGTTTGTATTGTAAGGTGTACTTTATTTTCTTCTATGAGGGCTAGCGTTTTTATGACCGTTTCGCTTCCTAAATTCATTAAACGATCATGAAGGTGGCCTGCACTTTCGTTGGCACTTATGTCTAAGCTACTATTTAATATCATTGCGCCGGTGTCAATTTTATCATCTATGAAAAATGTTGTAACACCTGTGGTGGTCTCTCCGTTTATAATCGCCCAGTTAATAGGTGCGGCGCCGCGATAATTAGGTAGCAATGATGCGTGAAGATTAAAAGTACCTAGCGCCGGCATGCTCCAGACTACTTTTGGTAGCATTCTAAAAGCAACTACTATTTGTAAGTTGGCATTTAAAGCCGTTAATGTTTCTAAAAATGTTTCGTCTTTTAGATTAGTAGGTTGAAGTAAATTTAAATTATTAGCGAGTGCATACTCCTTTACAGCTGAGTATTTTAATTTTTGCCCTCTACCAGCTGGTTTGTCTGCAGCTGTGATAACACCTACCACCTCATAATCATTTTTTATAATGCTATCTAAAATGGTTACAGCAAATTCTGGCGTACCCATGAAAACAATTCGTAATTTTTCCATTATTTCTTTACAGTGTATTTGTTATTGTTTAGGATCATTATATTTTCGCTTTCTAATAGTTGTTGAATGGCAAATATAATGTCATCTTGTTTGTGATTGATCTTGTTCTGAATTTCTCTCGAGTTCAAATTTGCGACCGCCAAAATGGTTAATATCTCTTTTGCTATAGCTCCTTTATCGGTTTGCTTTTTTTTTGACTGGATACAATAGGAACAAATACCGCAGTTTTCAGATGCTTTTTCGCCAAAGTAGTCCAGGATAATTTTGCTTTTGCAGCGCGTCTGGTCGCTAATATATTTTAAAACCGATTGGAGTTGAGTTGCTTTTAATTGATTTTGATTTTCTAAATATTTTGCTACTCGATTAATTGTTCTGTCATCCTCACGTACCTCGTTAAAAATAAGCTTGGTATCATTATTTTTAGAGTGGTAATCTATTATATTTTTCTCCTTTAGTTTTGATAAAACAGCATTTACTTGGTCTTCTGTATGATTTGATTTTTTAGCAATTAGAGAGACATTAAAAGCAGTTTGCATTTCGTAAATGCCGGGGTAAGTTCTCAATATTACCAGGATGATTTCTGCATCAATAGGGTTTAGAGTAGAATATCGCAGAACTTCTTTGGAAGGAATTAAAAACTGTAAGCTTATCTTCTCTGAAAATTCTTGTGATAGTGTTACTATGCCTTGACGGTCTAAAAACTGTAATGCATTGTATGTTTTAAGCACGGGAAAGTTATACTTCGAGCAAAAATTATTGGTGTTTAAATAAAACTGTTCATCAATACCCTCTCCATAAGCAATTCGAAAGTGGTTACACAATTTAATATACATCTCCTTCAAAAACTTTTTATCAGGTAGGATGTTCAAAAACTGATTTTCGGCTTGTATGGCATCGGACGGGCTGTGCAAAAGTATAGCAAATGCCTTTTCATCGTTTCTACCTGCTCTACCTGCTTCTTGGTAATAGTTTTCGATATTATCAGGAAGCTGAATGTGAATCACTGTTTTTACGGTTGCCTTATCAATTCCCATTCCAAAAGCATTTGTAGCAACAATTACCTGCGCTTGATCTTGCATCCATAATTGCATGTTCTTATCTTTTTCTTTAGAACTTAATCCGCCGTGGTAATAAGTGGCTTTAAAACCAAGATTTTGTAATTGAGATGAAATTTCGATGCACGACTTTCTATTTCGTACATATATAATAGAGGATTCCGGATTTTTTCTTAAAATTTGCTCTACGCGATGCAGTTTATCCTCTACTTCAAAAACCATGTAGGCAATATTTTTTCTTGCAAATGATTTCTGAAACAGATGAGGTTTTTCTAGCCCCAGTTGTGAAATAACATCTTCCTTCACTCTTGAAGTTGCAGTAGCTGTAAGTGCTAAAAAAGGAACTTTAGGAAAATGAGTTTTTAAATTTGAAATTTTTAAATAAGCTGGTCTAAAATCATGGCCCCATTGTGATACGCAGTGGGCTTCATCAATAGTGATCAAATTTATAGGTAAATTTTTGATTCGGTCTAAAATCCAGTCCGATTGTAAGCGCTCAGGTGATAGATATAGGAACTTATAATTATGATAGTCAATTATTAAATA
>CAXBGV010000229.1:0-4949 GCA_963975235.1 uncultured Flavobacterium sp.
CCCGCCGTTAGTAACTGCTTTTTGTAGGCAATATAGCTTTCAAGGATCATTCCTACAGCGATTGCTTCTCCATGTAAAAGTGTTACTTTACTAGTACTTTCAAGAAAGTAACTCTCGATAGCATGGCCTAAAGTATGTCCAAAATTAAGTGCTTTTCTTAAATTTTTTTCTTTTGGATCTAGGGTTACAATTTCGTTTTTAATTTCGACAGATCGATAAATTAGACGATTTAAATCAGCAAAATCAATCGCTTTTATATCTAAAAATTGTTCCCAATATTCTTTGTCATAAATCAAACCATGTTTCAACATCTCGGCTAGGCCAGATTTCATTTCGTTTTGTGGTACAGTTTCAAGATAGTCTGTGTCGACAATTACCATAATTGGTAGGTTAAAAACGCCAATTTGATTTTTTAAATTTCCGAGATCTACTCCGTTTTTCCCACCTACTGAGGCATCAACCATCGCTAATAGTGTAGTAGGTATATTTATAAAATCGATCCCGCGCTTGAATGTTGAAGCTACAAAACCGCCTAAATCTGTGACAACTCCACCGCCTAAATTGATTACAAGACTTTTTCGGTCAGCACCTAATTCAGTTAGTACATTCCAAATTTGGATACAGGTTTCGATATTTTTATTAATTTCTCCTGCCTCAAATTCAATAATTTCAATAGTCAAGTTTGTTTCAATTACTGGTAATAATTTGCTCAAACAGTATTCATTTGTATTGCTATCGACGATTATAAAAATATTCGAATATTTTGCTTTACTTAAATGAAGGTTTAATGCTGGATAACCATTTTCATTAAAATAAATAGGGTGATTCTCGGCTTGAATGGTAATTAAATTTTCAGACATAATGATTTATTTACAGTATTGAGCGACTAGTTGCGCTGCTCCAGGATAATTTTTATTCTCGGCTATAATTAAATAGTTACATGCCTTGTTTTTATTATTTGTGTTAAAATAGGCAGCACCCAACAAAAATTCTGTTTTTCCATCGGCTAGCTGTGGCGAATTTAGGGATTTTTCTAAATAGTTTATTGCCGTTTTAAACTGTTTTGTTTGAAAATAACAAATTCCTATATTCTGCGTAATTACGATGTCATTTGGATTGTCCTTAGCCGCTTTTTTAAAATAAATTAACGCTTTATCAAATTTTAAATCAGCTGCATATTGAGTAGCAAGTGCAATAGTATTTGTTCCTGACATCTCCAATTGTTTGCTTCTGTTGGATTGAGCCAGTTGTGCATCTTTTAGAAATGACTTTTTTCTATCCAATAAGGTACTGTCCTTAGGAAAAAGTGCTAGTCCAGAATCAATAAATGACAAAATTTTGTCGTTGGGATAGAGTGATTGTGCCAGTGCGCTAGATGTGTTGATCCAAATACTTGGCTCTTGGTTATATGTCGTATATGTTTTATGAGTTTTTAATATTCCTGTTGTATCCTTTGCATTTGCATCAACTACCAAAGCCGAAAGGAAATAATCTTGATTACGAGGCCTGATTTGAAAGGCTTTGTGCGCATAATACCTAGCACTATCGCTAATAGCTTGCTCTTTATATATTCTGTACTTATACCATTCTGCTCTTCCCGTATATGGATTTATTTCTGCAGATTGGTTAAAATACTTTAGTGCTTTATCAAATTTTTGTTCCTTAAACGCATAAATAGCGGCAACTTCAAAATACGGTTGCGAATTAGTAGCAATGTTAGGAAAACTTGGAATTTCATCTATAATTTTATCATAGCGATAGGTGGGTTGTGCTAGTTGTAGATCATATGTAGTATCGTTTTCAAATTGATATGCTTTAAAAGTAAGGTATGAAAAATAAAGTGTAATTAGGCTTATAAAAGTGATTATAAGGATTGCTTTATTTCTTCCTTTTACGCTTGCAATTATACTAGTTCTGTTGGATATTGTTAACGCTAGAAATAGAGAAAAATTGATTTGCATAGTTGTTCTATACAGTGGGAAATTAAAAAATGCATCAATTCCATAACTAGTCATTAATAAGATAGTAACTAAAGCAATTAGCTTTGTATGCGAATCAATTGTAGCATTTAATAAAGTTTTACCATTTATAATAAAAGTAAAAATAAATATACTTAGATATAGTACTAAATTAAGAAAACCGGTCTCTGCTGCAATTTCTAAAAAATCATTATGCGGATGATCAGATAGTGTTAAATTATTCGCAATCTCTTTTTCATAAGGTTGCGATTCAATTTTCCAATTTCCTAATCCAACTCCAAAAACTGGATTTTCGCCTGCTATTTTAATCGCATTTTCCCAATATGTTAAACGAATATTTATAGATGCATCCTGACTTTTCAAAGGATTTATTTGGCTAACTCTGTCTGTAATAGAACTAAACCTGCCTTTATCTTCTGCCTTTTTAAAAGCTAAAGTAGCGATGAAAAATCCTATAACTAAAGGAATTATAATGTAAGGCAAAACACTTTTAAACTGTTTATTAGGACTTTTGAAAAAGAATAAAAAGGCGCTAAAGCAAATAACATTTAGGAACATAGCAATATATGATGCTCTGGATGCTATTAAAAAAATTATGATTGTAGATAATAAAAGAGTAAGAGTAAGGAACCATTGTTTCCATTTCTTGAAGTGGAAAATCCCTAAAAATAAAAAGGGTAATTTTCCAGTTAAACTCGCTGCAAAAATATTGATGTTACCCGTGTTTCCTTGTAATAATCCAAAAGCAGCAGAAAGAGTGCTGGATCTAGCTACAGCAAACAAGTTATTGATAGCTAAATAAGATTGAATAAAAACCGAAACACCTATTACAAAACAAACGTTATAAATGATATGTTTTCTGTTGTGTAAAAGCAATGTTAAGTTCGTAAATGTGCAAAAAACGGTAGTTATTTGAACCAAACTAATAACTGCAATAGAAAAATTGTTTGCCATTGCAGTTGAAACAGCACATAAAACCACAAACAGCAAATAACTCTTAAAGATCCAACTTTTTGTAAAAATTGATTTTAACTTAGAGGATAAAATATCCGGATTTGTAAAAATAAAAAGGCTAGCGATACAATTAATAAAGCTTAAATAAAGGTATTGAGGCGCAATAATCTCAATACTGCCAAATTGCGGAAGGAAATCAATAACTAATATGCTAAGAATAAACAGTATTGCAATGATGTCAAAATAAGTATTGTTAGAACCATCAATTGGAGTTGAATTTTCAGCTTTTGTAGTTTTACTGCTCATTTATTCGAAATGTTAAAATTATTTGTCCAAATTTATTGAATATTTCGGCCTCGAAGATGTTTTTATTTAAAATAATTATAAAATATAAATTACTATCATATTTTGAGGAATTATCATTCTGTAAATCCTAACTATAGTTATATTTGCGTAAAAAATCACAATATGGAAAAATTATTCAATAATACTCAAGTTGCCTTTTCTTTAAAAAGTGATACAGAATTAGATCGCGCCTATTTTCTATTTAAAATGATTGCTAATCAACCTTTAGTTAGAATTGGAACAGCGGTAACTAATTTTGCATTAAAAGCAAAGTTACCAGTAGAAGGTTTAATACGTGCAACCGTTTTTGATCATTTTTGTGGAGGAGTGAATGAGAATGATTGCTTGTCTGTTGTAGATAAAATGTTTACCACAGGGGTTTCATCAGTATTGGATTATTCTGTTGAGGGTAAAGAGGAAGAGGAGCAGTTTGATGCTGCATTGAAAATGACTTTGAAAACTATTGATTTTGCCAAAGAGCGTTTAGCAATTCCTTTTGCAGTTTTTAAACCAACTGGTTTAGGTCGTTTAGCATTATATGAAAAAGTAGGCAGTAAAGAAGTTTTAACTGCGCAAGAGCAAGAAGAGTGGAATAGAGTAGTGGCTCGATTTGATACGGTTTGTGGAGAAGGTCATAAAAAAGATGTAACCTTGCTTATTGATGGTGAGGAAAGTTGGATGCAAGATGCTGCTGACGATTTAGTGACAAGTATGATGCGCAAATACAATAAAGAAAAACCTATTGTTTTTAATACATTGCAAATGTACCGCTGGGATCGTTTAGATTATTTAAAAGTGCTACACCATAAAGCAAAGGAAGAAGGATTTTATATTGGAATGAAATTGGTTCGTGGTGCCTACATGGAAAAAGAAAATAAGAGAGCAGAGGAAAAAGGATATCCTACGCCAATTTGTGCCTCAAAGGAAGCAACAGATATGAATTATGATGCCGCAGTAGTTTATATGCTTGATCATTTAGATATCATGGCAGTATTTGCAGGGACTCATAATGAGCAGAGTACGTATGATTTGATGGAGATGATGCATACAAAATCTATTGCATCAAATGATGCACGTATTTGGTTTGGTCAATTATATGGGATGAGTGATAATATTAGCTACAACTTAGCAGCAAATGGATATAATGTTGCTAAGTACCTGCCTTTTGGTCCGGTTAAGGATGTTATGCCGTATTTAATTCGTCGCGCAGAAGAAAATACTTCGGTTGCAGGTCAAACAAGTCGCGAACTTACCTTAATTAAAAAAGAGAGAAAAAGAAGAAAAGCAGCTTCTAAATCATAAATTAAAAAGGGTCTAACAGTGTTAGACCCTTTTTTTGTGGCTTTTAAATTAATTATTAGGTATCGCTTTTGCAAAAGCAAATCTATCTATAACTAAAACTCTTCTATTAGTTCGTTAAGTAGTGCTAAATTGCAAATTACTTAAATTTTTATAGATTCCGTTTTCTAAATTAATAAGTTCTAAATGTGTTCCTTGCTCCGATATTTTACCATTATCCAAAACTAAAATTTGATCTGCGCTTCTAATGGTAGAAAGTCTGTGAGCGATAATTATACTTGTGCGACCTTCCATCAAAATCTCTAATGCTTCCTGAACTAATTTTTCGCTTTCGCTATCTAATGACGAAGTGGCTTCATCAAGGATTAAAAT
>CAXBGV010000230.1:0-4937 GCA_963975235.1 uncultured Flavobacterium sp.
TATTAAAAACTCTCTTAAATCATCTCCGCCGGCTTCCATTAAACCACCATATTTTTCTTTAGTTGTTTTTATAACCCACCATTCACCAAATGCAATTAAAACGGCACTTAATGTCATCCCCATTTCTTCAGAAACGGCTTGAGCTAACTTAAAAGTAATGTCGTCATCATAAGGTTCGCTACTTATAAAATAATCAATATCTATTCCAGATCGAAGCTTAATGGCGTCCCATTTATCTTCTCCAAAATTAGCGACAACTAACTCCTCGATTGCTTTATTTACAATGCCGTACATATTATTGCTGTGATATTAATTCATTACAACTCCAGTATTCGACTAGTTTTTTAATACGATCAACATAATCATCGTATTTAAGTGGTTTTATCAAGTAGCCTGCAATACCTATTTTGTAACATTCCATCACATCTACACGATTATTAGATGTAGTTAAAATGATAGCTGGGATGTATTTTAAATAATCATCATTTTTCAAAATACCTAAAAATTCAATTCCATTTATTTTTGGCATATTTAAATCGCAAATTATAATATCGGGAATGATTTCTTTTACTTTCAAAACCGTTAAAGCCTCTTCTCCATTAGCTGCTTCAACAATTTTATGTTTTAAGTCCATTGTACTTAAAACTCTATTGAATTTCATAACTTCAATAGCATCGTCTTCAATCAATAGAATATTTAGTAATCTGCTCATTTGTTTTTAATTTTCTAGACTAAAGGTAACCTGATTGTCTCTACTAGAATCATAATTTCGATACAAATTATATTAGTATCGTTTAATTACTCAAAAGTATAGACGAATGGTTTTACTTTTACATTATTTCTTCTCTTGTTTTCCTCGTCAAACTACTCCATACAAGTTCGTAGGAATGATCTATAAGTTCTTTAATCAATGCATCATGAACTTCTTGATTTAGTACAACTGTATTCCAATGCTTTTTATTCATATGGAAACCTGAATTTATGGACTCATACTCTGCTCGCAATTCCTGTGCGCGATCAGGATCGCATTTTAAGTTTACACTAGGAATTCCTAACTCCCACTTTTGTAATGATGTTAAGGCAAATATTTTACCTCCCACCTTAAAAACTAGCGCATCGTCATCAAACGGAAAATGTTCTGTAACTCCTTTTTTTGACAAACAATATTCATAATAACTCTCCAAATTCATATTTTAACTCCCGTCTTTCACTGCATCCTTCACATAAATCATCTCAGTTATTGTGGCATTCAATCGCGCCTCTTTATTCAAGTTTTTCACATCCGTAACGTTCCAAAAGGCTTTGTGGGCCAGCAATTTCCCTTCGTCTTTTTCTTTATCAACACTTGGCAAATCAATCAGTAAATGTTGGATTCCGCTTTCGCAAATGAACCGCGCCGCATCTTCAGCCAAATAAGGCGGATTAGTATGTGAATATTTCTTTGAAAGTTTGCTAGCGTTATTAGGCAAAGTTCTAATAATAATGGCTTCGGGTGTTTTTCCGTTTAACGCTTGTACAACCTGATTTTTGGTGATCACAAAATCTCCTTCTTGTTCTTCAGGCGTAACCGAAATCAATTCGGCCAGAAAGAAAAACTGTTTCAAAGCCTGATTAACGCTGTAAAAATCATGGGTAATATGCCCTAAACACTCTGTATGTGTCCCGTGACCGTGTGGATTGAATAGGATGTTATTAAAATTGGTAGAGGACATACCCGAAGATACTTTCCCTACCCATTCATCAAATTTCACTGGTTTAATCACTGGTTTTTCAATGTACCAAGCAATTGGATTTTCGTCTGTATTGGTTAGCGGAATCGAAATGTCAATAGGTTTTGATAAATCGACTTTGATATTTTCAATAGTTGCAATCATAATTTTTTTAACCACAAAGGGCAGTAAGATTTACACAAAGATCACAAAGTTTAATGCCCTTTGAGCCTACTTTGCAAACCTTGCGGTTAATTCGTTTACTCCAAATTTAGCCAAAAAAGATCAGAAGCTATCCCATCTGTCAAAAACTTTCCTTTTTTAGTGGGTTTCAAAATATGATTTTTAATCGAAAGCAACTCGTCTTTCAAAAATTTATCGGCTTGTTTCAACAGATAATCCAAGTACAGTTGCCCAAATTCTGATTTGATTCGTTCCAAAGAAACTCCCCAAATCGTTCGCAAGCCCGTCATAACATATTCATTATACCGATCAGCAACCGTTAAGATCTCGATTTCATTTGGAAATTTATCTGCATCAATTGCTTTTAAGTACAGCGGATTATTGGCTATATTCCAAGAGCGAGAAACTCCATCGTAACTGTGCGCCGATGGTCCGATGCCTATGTATTTTTTTCCTAACCAATAAGCCGAATTATTTTTAGAAAAATAGTTTTCTTTTCCGAAATTGGACAATTCATAATGTATAAAACCATTTGCCTCGAGTGTTTCCACTAGAATCATAAAATGCTCTTGAGCGACTTCGTCATTAGGCTCGGCTACTTTTCCGGTTTGAATCAGTTTTTTCAAAGCCGTTTTGGGCTCTACTGTCAAAGCATAACTGGAAATATGCGGAATACCAAAAGACAATGCTTGCTCGATATTCATCTTCCATTTTTCATTGCTCATTCCGGGTACTCCGTATATCAAATCGATCGAAATATTGTCAAAATAGTTTGTCGCTTCTGTTAAACATTTTTTGGCTTCCGCCGAATTGTGTGCGCGGTTCATCATTTGCAAATCATCTTCAAAGAAAGATTGAATCCCGATACTTAATCTATTGACTTTGCTTTTCGAAAGTTCAATAATCCGTTCGGTTGACAAATCATCAGGATTAGCTTCCAGTGTAATTTCTGGATTTTCTATTACCGAATAATGCTCATAAACTGTTGCAATCAAAAAATCAATTTCTTCAGAAGTCAGTACACTAGGAGTTCCTCCTCCAAAATAAATAGTCTCAATTACAATGTCAGTTGGAGCAGAGTCGAGAAACGCAGCTTCACTTTTGCGCAAGCGAATTTCTTTGGCCAAAGCCAAAACCATTTCCTCCTTTTTTTTCATAGAAGTCGAAAAATGGAAGTCGCAATAATGACACGCTTGTTTGCAAAAAGGGATGTGTATGTAAATGCCGCTCATAATAATAGTCGTCAGTGATCAGTTTTTTAGTGATCAGTTTTAAAAAGTTAAGAGTACTACAGTTTTTAGTCTTTTTTGACTCCAAATTTTTCAGGGTTCAACAACATATAATTAATTAATTTGCCTATTTCAAGACTTTCAGAAACAAACTCATTAAAAACTGATTCTGAAATACAACTACATGCTAAAGCGAATTCTAACCATACTTGTGTTTCAGAATTTTCGCCGTCACAGTCAGTTAATTTACTGTAAAAATGTTTCGGATAAATTCGTTTTCTATATCCTTCAGCCATCGTAACAGGAACACTTCTAGAAGAACGTCGAATCTGATCCGTTAAAGAATACATTTCTTCTTTTGGAAATGATTTTTTTACTTCAAAAATTTTCATTGCTAAAGAAAAAGACTTTTTGTACGCTAATAAATCTTGAAATCTCATAATTAATTCTCTATAAAATTAAAGCTGATTACTTTATCAGTATCCAGACTGAACACTAAAACCTGAATACTGATCACTACTTTTTAACTCGTTCTTCATTTTGTTTTACAAAAGCATCCCAACCGGTATAACTTTTAGTCCCAACGACTTTCCCTGAATTAAAAAAATGACAAACAGCTGCTGCTAGTCCATCCGTTGAATCGAGATTTTTAGGTAATTCTTTTAGCCCCAATAGTTGCTGCAACATTTTGGCAACTTGTTCTTTACTGGCGTTTCCGTTTCCAGTTATTGCCATTTTTATTTTCTTAGGTTCATATTCGGTAATCGGAATATCTCTTGACAAACCCGCAGCCATGGCTACACCTTGCGCACGACCCAACTTAAGCATCGACTGTACGTTTTTACCAAAGAAAGGCGCTTCGATTGCAATTTCATCAGGATGATGCGTATCAATCAACTCAATGGTGCGTTCAAAAATCCGTTTTAGTTTCATGTAATGGTCGTCCATTTTGTTCAACTGCAATTCATTCAACTGAATAAATTCCATTTTTTTATTGACGACTTTAATCAACCCAAAACCCATTATAGTGGTTCCAGGGTCAATTCCTAATATGATGCGTTCGTTTGCCAAAAGATTTGTTTAAAATTAATTTATTACACAGAGCTACACAAAGAAGACTCAGAGAATCACGAAGATATTGAAACCTGTTTTTGCTACACAGAGCGTCACGAAGAAACTCAGAGCTACGCAAAACTAATTAATCCTCTACCGAATCTTAGCGAAATGTTTTACTACTCACCAAAAATGTCAGAGCTACACAAAACTATTTTAATTTCTTTGTAAATCTTTGCGAAATATTTCACTGCACAAAACTAATTAATCCTTTTGCGAATCTTTGTGAAACACTTTTTCTCACAGTGAGAAATCCACAGACAGGTCATTTTCACGATACTTTTTCCTTTCTTTGCACTCATGATTTCAATTCCTCACAAAACTAAGCAATTCCTCGTACTTCTAATCAAAGTTTTGATTGTTGCTGGTGCCTTTTATTTTATTTACAACCAGCTAGCCAATAACGACAAACTAGACTGGGTGCAGTTTATGGCCAAATTCAAAAAAAACCAATCGGTTGCAGGAATTGGTTTTATATTACTGTTGAGTGTGTTGAATCGTTATTTTGAGATTTTAAAATGGCAAAATCTAGCATCTTACATCAAACCCATTTCGGTTCTTGAAGCTACAAAACAAGTGCTTGCTGCGTTAACCGCTGGGATTTTTACACCCAACGGCGTTGGCGAATATGCAGGAAAAGCATTGTACTACGAAAAACACCAAACCAAGCAAGTAGTTTTCCTAAACTTGATTTGCAACGGAA
>CAXBGV010000231.1:0-4919 GCA_963975235.1 uncultured Flavobacterium sp.
CTCCTGTTTTACAAGGTATTACGAGAGCTTCGTTACAAACAAAATCATTCATCTCAGCGGCTTCTTTCCAAGAAACTACTAAAGTATTAAACGAGGCTGCAGTTGCAGGTAAAGTGGATTACTTAGAAGGATTGAAAGAAAATGTAATTGTAGGTCACAGAATTCCTGCTGGAACTGGTATGAGAGAATACGATCATACAATTGTAGGTTCTAAGGAAGATTACAATGATATGATGGCAAATAAAGAAGAATATATTTACTAACTTTAGTAATAAGTCCTTAGTAATTAGTGATTAGTCTTTTGACTAATCACTTTTTGCTATAATTTAGTTGCTAATCATTACTACTTAAAATATGAAAGAACAACAAGAGCAGATCAATATAGAATTAGATGAAAAAACAGCAGAGGGAATTTATTCCAACTTAGCTATTATTAATCATTCTTCCTCAGAGTTTGTACTCGACTTTGTAAGTATCATGCCTGGTATTCCTAAGGCTAAAGTGAAGTCAAGAATTGTATTGACACCACAGCATGCCAAAAGATTGCTCAAAGCTATTGGAGAGAATATTCATCGATTTGAAATCGCTCATGGCGAAATTAAAGATAGTGAACAACCTGCAATTCCGCTTAATTTTGGTCCTGCAGGACAAGCATAGTTAACTAAAGGCTTCCATATCGGAAGCCTTTTTTTATGCTTAATAGTTGTTACAAG
The DNA here is from genome assembly GCA_963975235.1 of uncultured Flavobacterium sp. Classification (GTDB taxonomy): domain Bacteria; phylum Bacteroidota; class Bacteroidia; order Flavobacteriales; family Flavobacteriaceae; genus Flavobacterium. Next base: position 714 of record CAXBGV010000231.1, read on the forward strand.
TAAATTGCGTCGGTCAAAATGCACAAATCATCTTTGTTCTGCAAGCCGTTCGTTAGTTAACGAGTATTCTAGCTATTCATCGTAATTATTTTAGACAGGCGTATTGTGGTTGTATCTTTGTATAGGAATTGGCGCTGATAGCTAATTAATTAGAAAAAAAATATCACTATGAACACTATATCTACACAAAACAAATCAAAAAATACGATCCTTATCTTATCTATATTTGTTTGTGTTTTTCTATTTAGTTTTTCAGGTTACAGTCAAAACACAGTGAGTTCATCCATTGCTTCTTCTACAGATGAAGTAACAGCAAATTCAGAAGTAAAAGCTGAAAGTGCTAGAACTTCTACTAACATGGAGTTTGTTCAGTGGTTCATGGGGACAAAACAAGATCCTAATAGTACGATCTCTACAGAGGGAATAAACACAAAAAAACAAATCATGACTTCAGGTATTGCACCTAATCGTCTATTAATTAAAGCTTTTTTAAAGAAAGCGGTTAATTTCGAATCAGCTTTAGCATAATTAGAATTATAGTCTACTAGTTTTAAGTACATAAAAAAAAGCGCTAATTTTTAATTAGCGCTTTTTTTATACTTTATTGTGTGCATTTGTTTATTCAAATTCCGAAGTAAAAAATAGTTTAACAGATGGGTATTTGTTCTGTGTCATTTGAATCGTAAAATCGGAATCTGCAAGGAATACTAATTGTCCGTATTTATCTTTAGCCAGGAACTTTTGTTTGATACGCTTGAATTCCTTGAATTCATCATTTTTTGGATCATTAGGCTTAACCCAGCATGCTTTATGAACAGGGAAATTTTCATAGGTACACTTAGCGCCATATTCATGCTCTAAACGGTATTGTATTACTTCGTATTGTAGTGCTCCAACTGTTCCAATGATTTTTCTGTTATTCATTTCTAAGGTAAATAACTGCGCAACTCCTTCATCCATCAATTGATCTACTCCTTTATCTAGCTGTTTAGCTTTCATAGGATCAGCATTATTGATGTATCTAAAATGCTCTGGAGAAAAACTTGGAATTCCTTTGAAACTCATTATTTCTCCTTCGGTCAACGTGTCACCAATTTTGAAGTTTCCAGTATCATGCAAACCTACGATATCTCCTGGGTAGGAAATATCTACAATCTCTTTTTTCTCTGCAAAAAAAGCATTTGGACTTGAAAATTTTAAATTCTTTTTTTGACGAACATGGTAATACGGTTTGTTTCTTTCAAAGGTTCCCGATACAATTTTGATAAATGCCAGTCTATCTCTGTGCTTCGGATCCATATTTGCATGAATTTTAAACACAAAGCCTGTCATTTTTTCTTCTTTAGGATCTACTAGTCTAGTTTCAGACTCTTTTGGTCTGGGAGAAGGAGCAATTTGCACAAAGCAATCAAGTAGTTCTCTTACCCCAAAGTTATTTAAGGCTGAACCAAAGAAAACTGGTTGCAGTTTACCATCAAGGTAATCTTGTCGATCAAATTTAGGATACACTTCATCGATCAATTCTAATTCTTCACGTAAAGTGTCAGCTGGTTTTTGCCCAATAATTTTTTCTAATTCAGGGCTTTGAACATCAGAAAAAGCAATTGTTTCTTCTATGTTTTTACGATTGTCTCCACTAAACAAGTTGATGTTTTGTTCCCAAAGATTATAAATTCCCTGGAAGTCATAACCCATACCTATAGGAAAACTAAGAGGAGTAACTGTTAATCCTAGCTTTTGTTCTACTTCGTCCATTAGGTCAAATGCATCTTTACCTTCACGGTCCATTTTATTGATAAAAACAATAATTGGAATTTTACGCATTCTACAAACAGCAACTAACTTTTCTGTTTGTTCCTCAACTCCTTTTGCTACGTCAATTACTACGATTACACTATCTACTGCAGTTAATGTTCTAAAAGTGTCTTCGGCAAAATCCTTGTGCCCTGGCGTATCGAGGATATTTATTTTTTTATCTTGATAATTAAAGGCAAGAACAGATGTCGATACAGAAATCCCTCTTTGACGTTCGATTTCCATAAAGTCACTCGTAGCGCCTTTTTTTATTTTGTTGTTCTTAACCGCACCTGCTTCTTGGATGGCACCTCCAAACAGTAATAGTTTTTCTGTTAGGGTAGTTTTACCAGCATCAGGGTGCGATATAATTCCGAAAGTTCTTCTGCGTTGTATTTCTGTTAAAAAGCTCATGTGTGATATAAATAGTTTGCAAAAGTACTATTTATATATGCTATTTAAAAATAAATAAGAGTAGTGTTTATTTACTTGGAAACTATAGTAGTTAGTAGGCTTGTGCGGCCTTAAAGGCGTTTCTTGGAATAGGTATGTCAAAGAGTGGTTTTATTATGCTACTACAGCTAGATAATCTCTATAAATTTTTGTTAATAGTAGAGCTGATACTTGTTTAATGTAATCGAATTGTTATTTTTGTTCGTTTTAAATTTGAAAAATGTTCTGTACGAACGGCTTTATTTCTTGGTACTTATAATGTATATTTGAATTCAAAAAAGATACATTATACTATTCGGAGAAGATTTTAAATCAAATAACGGAATATAATTTAAATACATTATTATTAAAACATTGAAAATGAAATTCATAACCAATAAATTTGCACTTCTATTTCTTCTTATGCTTTTTGTAAATGCGGTAACGCAAGCGCAGGAAATAATTAAAGATTCAGTTGTTGAACCTGTTAAAAAAGTGACTTCAGGTAAAAGATTAAAAATAGATGGGGTTATTGCAACTGTTGGAGATTATATTATTTTGGACTCTGATATCGATAAATCTTTTTTAGAGCTTTCGACTAACGGCAATTCAGTAAAAGATATTACTAGATGCCAGATGTTGGGTAAGTTATTAGAAGACAAACTTTACGCACACCAAGCAATTCAGGATAGTATCGTGGTTACTGATGCTGAGATCAAAGGTGTTATGGAAGAGAAGCTTGATTTTATTGTTAGTAAAATTGGCTCAATTGATAAGGTTGTTGAATATTACAAGAAAAATTCTGAAGAAGAGTTGAAATCTTATTTTTTTGATATTTTAAAAGAACAAAAGTTAAGTGCCGAAATGCAAAAGAAAATTGTTGAAGAAGTAGAAATTACTCCTGAGGAGGTTCGCAACTTTTTCAAAGGAATTCCTAAGGACGAATTGCCTCTTTTTGGTGCGGAGATGGAAGTAGCGCAGATTGTGGTGACTCCCAAAATTTCAGAAGCTGAAAAACAGAAAGTAAGGGATAAGTTGATCGAGTTTAAAAAAGATGTTTTGGCAGGCTCTAGTTTTTCTACCAAAGCTGTTCTTTATTCACAAGATAAAGCTTCAGTTCCTAATGGAGGTTTTTATAAAATGAATCGTAAAACACCTTTCGTAAAAGAGTTTAAGGATGTAGCGTTTAGTTTAGAAGAGGGAGAGATTTCTGAACCATTCGAGACAGATTTTGGCTTTCATATTATTTATATCGAAAAAATTAAAGGACAAGAATTAGATTTGCGTCATATATTATTGACACCTTCAGTATCGGAAGAGGAGGTCAAGGCTGCAAAAGAGAAAATTACCTTAATTAGAAATAAGATTATCGACAAAAAGATAACATTTGCTGAAGCGGCTAGAACAGAGTCAGATCAAAAAGAAACAAGAGCAAATGGTGGGGTTTTAATAAATCCTAATACACAAGATACGCGTTTTGAATTGACAAAAATGGATCCTTCTTTATACAGTCAAGTTTCTAATTTAAAGGATGATTCTATTTCTCAGCCTATTCTAGATACGGATGATAGTGGTAAAAAAAGTTTTAAGATAATTACCGTTACAAATAGAATAAATGAGCATACAGCGGATTACGGTACGGATTATATTAAAATCAAAGATTTAGCTTTGAAGGAAAAGAGAATTAAAGCGATCGGAGTTTGGTTTGAAGATAAAATCAAGGAAACATATATTAGTATTCTTGGAGAATACAGGGATTGTGACTTTACAAACAACTGGTTGAAAAAATAATTTTTATAGAATAAATAAAAAGAGTTAGCTTTATGAATTCATAGAGTTAGCTCTTTTTTAATTTAAAAAAATATTCAAAATGTCTGACGTTGCAGCGATACAAAATCTGGTTCAAAAGCGTAACCAACTAAAAAATGAAATAGCTAAAGTTATAGTAGGACAAGACGCCGTCGTCGATCAAATTCTCAT
>CAXBGV010000232.1:0-4917 GCA_963975235.1 uncultured Flavobacterium sp.
GGAAAATCAACAACCCATAAAGGAGCGAATTCAGCTGGATTTCTAAGACCTAATCTTGTAGCTAATTCCATTCTTAACGCTGAAAGCTGTGCTCTTGTTTTATCAGCCGGACCAGAAAGCACAAAAATCATGTCTCCTGCTTTTGCTCCAGTAACTTTAGCCCAATTAGCTAAATCCTCTTGATCGTAAAATTTATCTACTGATGATTTGAACGTTCCGTCCTCATTACATTTCGCATATACCATTCCTGAAGCTCCTACTTGCGGACGTTTCACCCAGTCAATCAAAGCATCAATTTCCTTACGAGTATAATTTCCTGCACCTGGCACTGCAATTCCTACTACTAGCTCCGCAGCATTAAATAACGTAAACTCTTTGTGTTGTGCAAATTCATTTAATTCTCCAAACTCCATTCCAAAACGGATATCTGGCTTGTCATTTCCGTAGGTTTTCATGGCATACTCATACGTCATACGCGGAAATTTATCTACTTCAATTCCTTTTATTTCTTTTAGCAAATGACGTGTCAAGCCTTCAAATACATTCAAAATATCTTCTTGTTCCACAAAAGCCATTTCGCAATCTATCTGAGTAAACTCTGGTTGTCTGTCTGCTCTTAAATCTTCATCACGGAAACATTTTACGATTTGGAAATACTTATCCATACCACCTACCATAAGTAATTGTTTGAAGGTTTGCGGCGATTGGGGCAAAGCATAAAACTGACCTGCATTCATTCGCGAAGGAACAACAAAATCTCTAGCACCTTCTGGAGTCGATTTAATTAAGTATGGTGTCTCTACCTCACAAAAATCTAAGTCAGACAGGTATTTGCGCACTTCCATGGCTACTTTGTGACGAAAAAGCAAACTATTTTTTACTGGATTCCTTCTTATATCTAGGTAGCGGTATTTCATACGAATATCCTCTCCACCATCTGTTTCATCTTCGATAGTAAAAGGAGGAGTTAAGGCCGCATTTAAAATAGTCAGTTCTTTTACAAATATTTCTATTTCACCAGTTGGAATATTTTTATTCTTAGCCTCGCGCTCAATTACAGTACCTTTAACTTGAACAACAAATTCCCTACCTAATGTTTTAGCTAGTTCAAAAACTGCTTTATCTGTACGCCCCTCATCAAAAACAAGTTGAGTAATTCCGTAGCGATCTCTTAAATCAACCCAATTCATAAATCCTTTATCTCGGGATTTTTGTACCCAACCTGCTAGTGTAACTTCAGTATTTACGAATGAGGCGTTCAATTCGCCACAGTTATGACTTCTATACATTATAAATATTTTTAATTATATCGTCTCTTGACCAATAAGGACTTGACTGCAAAAGTAAACACAAAATTCATATTATAATAATAAAGTACTACTGTAGATTTATACAAAGAGCATTTATTTTATAAATGATCACCTAGTAGCGAATAAAATTATATAGCTTTGTTACAACATAACTAACTAAGCGCATCATTATGACTAAAGCATTATTTATTAGTTTACTACTTTTAATACAACTGCAACTGATCGCCCACAACTCAAAAAAAATAAAATTCACAGCGGTTATAGAGAACAGAAAAAGCGATACGCTCCTTTTAAGAGGCGAGAACGCCTTCATTCAAAAAATCCCAATAAACACCTCTAAACAATTTACCGCAATATTTGACGCTCCCAAAGGATTTTATCAACTATACGATGGGCACACCGCTACAACATTGTACTTAAAACCACAGTCGGATATTACACTAACATACGATGCTGATCAATTTCCAATGTCACTGGTATACAAAGGATTCGGATCTGAGGAAAGTAATTTCCTAGCACAATACAATATAAACGAAGAAAAATTTAGCGAAACCGCTTTCGCAAAAGAACCAGCGGACTTTGAAAAACTTTTAGTAGACAAGAGCGCGAAAGAGCGCGAAAGCCTTCAAAAAGGAAATTACGATCCTGAATTTAAGACCCTAATTCTATCCTCTTTAACAAATAACGACCGATACACTTTACAAACCTATAAAAACGTATTAAAGACAAAAAAACTACAAGGAACGCCTTCACCTATTTTTGACTTTGACAATAATACAGGCGGATCAACCAAATTATCCGATTTAAAAGGCAAATATATATACATAGACATCTGGGCTACTTGGTGCGCACCATGCCGACAAGAGATTCCTTACTTAGAAAAATTGGAGAAAAAAACATCACTTTTGTGAGCATTTCCATAGATGAGAAAAAAGATTACCAGAAATGGAAAGAATTTATAAGTGCTAAAAAATTAGGAGGAATTCAGTTGATAGCAGACAAGGATTGGAACTCAGATTTCATTTTACAATATGAAGTAAGAGGGATTCCCAGGTTTATATTGATCGATCCAAACGGAAATATTGTTAGCTCCGATGCTCCCCGACCATCAAACCCTAAACTACAAGATAAACTCGATCTACTTTTACAATAAGGCAATAGTTACATAGCAGCAAGCGTATTTGTCTAAATCTCTAAAAACACAGTTGCACAATCACAATTTCAAAAATAAGATGTTTATACAATCCTAATGTTAAATTTTTTTCAATGTTATCAAATTGTTACCAAATTGTTTTTTTAATGTAAAAAACATTTATATATTTGTGAAACAAACCATTTAAAACTTTACATCATGAAAAAATATATAATGATTGCCGCAGTATTATTTACAGGAATTCTTTTTGCACAAAATACAAAACCACAATTAGAAGCGGCAGGAAATCAAGTAAAAGCAACATACCACCATGAAAATGGTCAAATACAACAACAAGGTCACTACTTAGACGGAAAGCTTCAAGGCGAGTGGACTTCGTACGACGCAAACGGTAACAAAGTAGCGATAGGATCTTACAATAAAGGTCAAAAAGTTGGGAAGTGGTTTTTTTGGAACAACTCAGTTTTGAGCGAAGTTGATTACTCTGACAACCGCATCGCATCAGTTAAAAACTGGAAAAAAGATGCTATTGTAAACATTGATTAATGCAATACAAAATAACAAAAAAAGCTCCTTCAGGGAGCTTTTTTTGTCGTGTATAACTATTATCTACTTATAATGGTATTATAAAAAACAGCACCGCTGTACTTAATAACAAAAGTATACTCTTCTTTGACTTTACTCTCAAAATCAAAGTATTTCACTATATTTTGGTCCAAACTAAGAGATTCATGAACTATTTCCCCATCAGTATTTAGAACTGCTATACTTACAACATGCTTTCCCCTATTATCAATACTTACAAATGTGATTCCGTTTTTAGACTGAAAAACAGGCTTATATATCTCGGAAATTGCTACAGGACATAATTTAGCTGATTTCCCACTTACTGAAATCGTATACCTCGAAATTTTTAACGAAGTTTCAGCTTCTAAAAAATAGTCCCCGTCAGGCAAAGCTTCTAAATCGTATGTTCTTGACACAAGACCATGCGCTGTAATTCGCTCTACATTTACTAAAGCATTAGAATCATCATACACAGAAAGCTTAATCTTACTAACTTCACTCACCGCAAAGCTCACTACTTTACCCTGCTTATTTTTTACTGCTAAAGAAAAATCAACACTCGATGCATTACTTTTTATAGCCGATAATAGGACTACTATTATCAAACTAAATTTTAGAATCTTTTTCATAATTATTGTTTTTAGATGATTAAATCATTTAACTTTTACAAATTTACGATCAACACCTCATTGAATTTAATGCAAACTTTTCACGTTTATACACTATTTTACCTTTAACGAAAACGATAAAGGTTAAAAAAGATGAATAATTCGCAATATTTTCTACATTTGTACCAGATAAAAATATCGAAATCATGAGACCTGTAATACCAAACTTAAAAATTATAGCGCCTTCCTTTGGAAGTTCATTTACGATTTCAAACCATAAAAAAATAAACAATAGCCACAATGACCAATGGCACTACCATCCAGAAATCGAATTAGTTTATATTAGTGAAGGACAGGGAAAGCGACAAGTAGGACACCATATCTCTTATTTTAACGACGGCGACCTGATATTAATAGGTAGTAATTTACCACACTGCGGTTTTAATACACAAGAGACAAATACTCAAAGAGAAACTGTTATTCAAATGAAACCGGACTTTTTGGGTGAACAATTTTTTGAAACAATTGAAATGCTACCTATCAAAAATATGTTTCAGAAGGCAAATCAAGGCATATTGTTTGGTAGCGAAACTAAAAAAAACATAGGACCTCGTATTGAAGAATTAGCCAAACAAGAACCTCTTAAACGACTAACAAGCATTCTTGCCATCTTAAACGACTTAGCAAAAGCAGATGATAACATCATACTGCATGCACAAAAAGCAACTATTGAAACACCAATGCAAGATAACGAGCGAATGAGTTTAGTGTATAACTACGTTAAAGATCATTTTAAAGATACCATTTCGCTTGAAGAAGTAGCAGACTTAGTTTCTATGACAGCTCCCTCTTTTTGTAGGTATTTTAAAAAAACAAGCAACAAAACCTTTACGAAGTTCGTAAATGATTACCGCTTGGTCTATGCATCTAAATTGCTCGCAGATCAACCAATTAGTATATCTGATATCGCATACGAAAGTGGTTTTAACAATTTTGGCCACTTTAACAAGTCCTTTAAAGAGTTTACAGGAAAAAGCGCCTCTAAATATAGACAGGAATTACGGTCTTACTTAGGATAGAGCTTAAAAGCAAGTATAAGAATCTTGAAAAATAAATTAGTTCAATTCTATTGAATAGAAAACATAGAATTTGAAAAGAAAGCAAAATTACAATCGACAGAACGTCTAAAAAGCAAAAAACCTCTTAATCATACGATTAAGAGGTTTTTAAGTACCCGGAGCCGGAGTCGAACCGGCACGGTTTCCCACAGGTGTTTGAG
>CAXBGV010000233.1:0-4905 GCA_963975235.1 uncultured Flavobacterium sp.
AGAAAGAAGACAAATGATTAATATTGATGGTAAATTGATGATTCCGGGAGTGGCGTCCCAAGGCCCGTGGAGTATGGCCTGCGGAATATGAAATCCATAATGGCCTAAAAATTTATCAACATATTGAGACCAACTGACAGCTACCGTTGCTGCTCCCAAAGCATATTCAAGAACTAAATCCCAACCAATAATCCATGCCACAAATTCCCCCATAGTTGCATATGAATAGGTGTAAGCGCTACCCGCAACAGGTATCATAGAAGCAAATTCTGCATAACAAAGTCCTGCAAAGGCACATCCTACTGCAGCTAGTATAAATGACAAAGTTACTGCCGGACCGGCGTTATCTGCTGCTGCTATTCCAGTTAATGAAAATAGACCAGCACCAATTATAGCTCCAACTCCAAGAGCAACAAGGGATCTTGCTGACAACGTTCTTTTTAGACCTTTTTCGTCTTCTGAAGCTTCATTTAGTAAAACCGAGAGTGGTTTTGTTTTCCAAATTGACATATATTTATTGGTTTAATTGTTATAAGTGGTCAAATGTATTATTATATTATAAAAAATAAAAATAATTATAGAATTTAAAATCGAAAATAAATTTTAAAACTCTATTGTATATTTTTATAATGTGTAATTATTTGATTTGTTTACTCGTAATTCCTTAATAACCCTCTTAATTTACTATTAAAAACTAGTAATCTTTTTTTTAAATTTCACCCTATTTGTCTTTTATATTTTATAATTTTAATCGTTTGTTATTGAACAACTAATGTTGGAAGTTGTTACAAGAGTAATTTAAGCGAATTATCAAATGGATTTAAAAAGCGTTGTTACTTATTTTAGATTTTCTAAAGAGCAATCGGTCGGTGTTTTGTCTTTGTTTGTTGTTATCATTGTGTTGCAATTGTGTAATTCTTATGTAGATTTTGGTACGAGAGGCACCGATGATCTAAATAAACAATCTTGGATGGCAAATCAAATTCTTATTGATTCTTTAAAAGCATCCCATTTAAACGCAGTGCCAACAGTGTACCCTTTCAATCCTAATTTCATTTCAGATGCCAAAGGCTATCGTTTAGGTATGTCCATTGAAGAAATTGATCGATTACTAGCTTATCGTAAGTTAAATAAATATGTTAACTCTGCTATTGAATTTCAACAGGTTACTTTAGTCTCAGATTCGTTATTACGTTCAATTAGTCCTTATTTTAAATTTCCAGATTGGATAAAAAATAAAAAACCTGCAACGTACAAGAAGTATGATAATCATATAGGATTTGCCAAGGCTGAAAAATTAGTAGTGAAGGATATTAACTTGGCGACGCCTGAAGATTTGATAAAAGTATATGGTGTTGGTCTAGTTTTGTCGGAACGGATTATAAAGTTAAGGGAAGCCATTGGTGGAATAGTGTCGATGGAGCAGATGAATGATGTTTGGGGATTGTCCCCGGAGGTTATTGACAAGATTAAACTGTCATTTAAAGTTATGACAATACCCATAGTAAAAAAAATAGATATTAATAACGCGTCTGTAAAGGAATTGAGTCAATTTATGTACTTTAAAAACGGTCTAGCACGGGAAATTGTTATTTATCGTAGTATGAATGGTGATTTTGCGGATATTGAGGATTTAACAAAAATAAAGGGCTTTCCTGTTGAAAAAAGAAATATAATTGCTTTATATTTGGACTTTCGTTAGAGATGTATAAAACGATGGTGGTGAAGCAGTGTGGTTTCAGTTGGTTTAATATCTCTGTTGTAGCTGAAATACCGTGAGGACTGAAACTCTTAAATGATATACATAATTACTATCTATACGAGGGCAGTAATTAACAACACCAATTAATTTTCAAAAAATAATAAATTATATGAATTCAAGTTATTTTACCGAAGAACATCAATCGTTTAGAGAGAGTTTAAGAGGTTTTTTAGTTAAAGAAGTAGTTCCACATATCGAGAAGTGGGAAAAAACAGGTACCATCGAACGATTCATTTGGAAAATATTTGGTGATATGGGCTTTTTTGGAATTTCTTATCCAGAGGCGTACGGCGGTTTAAATTTAGATTTATTCTACACTGTAATATTCTTAGAGGAACTTCAAAAAATAAAATCATCGGGTTTTGCTGCTGCAATGTGGGCTCATGCTTACTTAGCAATGACCCATTTAAACGCGGAAGGCGACGAGAGAATCAAACAGGATTATTTAGCTCCTAGTATAGCTGGTGATTTGATAGGGGCGTTGTGTATTTCTGAACCTTTTGGTGGTAGTGATGTGGCAGGTATGAGAACTAATGCTATTAAACAAGGAGATAAGTACATTTTAAACGGCTCTAAAACATTTATTACTAACGGTGTTTATGCTGATTATTACATTGTTGCTGCGAAAACAGATTTAGAGGCAGGAAATAAAGGAATTAGTATTTTTTTAGTTGATACTAAAACACAAGGTATCTCGGCGACTAAACTAGATAAGTTAGGTTGGAGAGCATCTGATACAGCTGAAATTGCTTTTGATAATGTTGAAATCCCGCTTGAAAATTTGATGGGAGAAGAAGGAAAAGGATTTCCATACATCATGCAGCATTTTGCTTTAGAGCGTTTGATTATGGCTATTAATGGTCATGCAAGAGCAGAATATGCGTTAGAGTATACAATCGATTATATGTCACAACGTGAGGCTTTTGGAACCACAATAGATAAGTTTCAGGCATTACGACATACTATAGTCGAACACGCAACTGAGGTAGAACACTGTAAGGTGTTTAATTATGCAGCTGTAGCTCGTTTAGACAAAGGTGAGTATGTAGTAAAAGAGGCTACTATGGCTAAGTTAAAATCTACTAAAGTGGCTGATGAGGCGATCTATAGCTGCTTGCAAATGTTGGGTGGTTACGGTTATATGGAAGAGTATCCTTTGGCACGCTTGTTACGTGATAGTCGTTTAGGTCCTATTGGAGGTGGAACTTCAGAGATTTTGAAAGAAATTTTATCTAAAATGATCATTGATAAACAAAATTACAAGCCAGCGGTGAAGTAAATAAATTTGAATTAATCCTCCGCTTTTAGAAGGTATTAAAAAGAGTCAGTAGTATTATTGGCTCTTTTTTTTGTGTGAAGGATAGAAGCAGAAATCCTTTTAGGAAGCGTTGCGTACTAAAAGATTGTAGCGGAAAGCCTGACGGCAGAGGTAATTGTCTAGGCTACTCGTATAGTGATTTTGCCGGCACACCCAAAATATTTTCTAAATCATAGGCTGTAATTCAAAATATTGATTACTTTTGCACACTTAACGAAAGGGGGTGTCAAAATTATGTTAATTATACCAATTAAAGACGGAGAAAATATAGATAGAGCATTAAAGCGCTACAAAAGAAAGTTTGATAAAACAGGAACTGTTCGTCAACTAAGAGCACGTACAGCTTTTATTAAGCCTTCTGTGAAAAATAGAATCAAGATTCAAAAAGCTGCTTACATTCAAAACATGAAAGATGGTTTAGAAAGTTAAGATAATCTTTTTAGATTAAATATTTACCGTTAGTCATTAAAGTTTTTTAACTTTGAGGCTAACGGTTTTTTTATTATGATTACTTCTACTGATGCATTTCGAGATTATCTGGAAAAGGAAAAAAAGTACTCCCTTCATACTGTTGGCGGTTACCTTAAAGATTTAGAAAATTTCGCTGTATTCAATGAGATTCATTTTGGTCAAAATACAATCGATTACGTGAATTATGCTCAAATAAGAGCTTGGATCGTATCGCTTGTTGATGCGGGAATGTCTAATGTTTCCGTAAATAGAAAAGTTGCATCTCTAAAGGCATTTTACAAATTTTTATTAAAGATCAAACAAATTTCTGTTAGTCCACTAGTAAAACATAAGGCTCTTAAGACGCCTAAAATTCTTCAAATACCTTTTTCTGAGAAAGAAGTTGCTGCTGCCTTAATGCAAATGGGGGTTCCAGAAGGCTTTGAGCAAATTCGAAATAAACTCATTATCGATTTGTTTTACACGACCGGAATACGAAGGGCAGAATTAATTCATCTCAAACTGAATGATGTTGATTTTTCGGTGGCTTTGATAAAAGTTGTAGGTAAGCGTAATAAAGAGCGATTAGTTCCTGTCTTGCCTGTTTTGGTAGAGCAATTATTGTCGTACAGAAACGAAAGAGCATTGCTGGGTACTGTGGTTGATGAAGACTATTTTTTTTTAAGTAAAAAAGGTCTAAAATTAAATGAATCTTTTGTTTATCGTTTAATAAATACTTACTTTAGTATGGTCTCCGAAAAGGTAAAAAAGAGTCCGCATATATTAAGGCATTCGTTTGCGACTCACTTGCTAAATAATGGGGCCGATTTGAATTCAGTGAAGGAGTTATTAGGGCATGCTAGTTTAGCGTCTACACAGGTTTATACTCATAATAGTTTGTCGGAGCTTAAAAAAGTTTATAAACAGGCGCATCCTAGAGGTAAGCTTTAATTCTTCTAAAAATAATCCTTTAAAACAATATTGATTATGAAAGTAAATGTTCATGCAGTCAACTTTTCTGTTGACGGAAAGCTAGTAGGTTTTATTCAAGAAAGAATGGATAAATTAGAAAAGTACTATGATAAGGTAGTTTTTTCAGATGTTTATTTAAAAGTAGAGAAAACAAGTGATAAAGAGAATAAGATCGCGGAAATTAAAATTAATGTTCCGGGAGATGATTTCGTTGTAAAAAAACAATGTAAAAGCTTTGAAGAAGCGGTTGAATTAGCTGCGGAATCACTAGAAAGATTGTTGGTGAAGAGAAAAGAAAAAGTAAGAACGCATATATAATGTAAATTTTTTTAAAAAAATGTTTTGATTCAGAGATAAAATCTATACATTTGCAGTCCGTTAGAAATAGCGGACTTTTTTATTG
>CAXBGV010000234.1:0-4849 GCA_963975235.1 uncultured Flavobacterium sp.
TATTGTTACAAATGTTAATTTAGGGAAATTGCTTCCGCAAAAATGGGGTATCAATCTACCATTTAATTACGGTATTGGTGAAGAAATTATTACACCACAGTACGATCCTTTTAATCAAGATATTAAATTAAAGCAATTATTAGAAAACACAACTGATGAAGCGACTAAAAGTAACATCACTAACAGAGCTATCGATTATACTAAGCGTACAAGTATTAATTTTATAGGTGTTAGAAAACAACGTAGTCCAGAACAAAAACAGCACGTTTACGATCCTGAGAACTTCACGTTTTCACAATCTTATAATAAAGTGGAGCGTCACGATTATGAAATTGAAGATTATATCGATCAACAAACGAGCACGTCTGTAGACTATGCTTTCTCTTTCCAACCAAAACCAATCGAGCCGTTCAAGAAAAAGGAGTTCTTGAAAAAAAGTACTTATTGGAAGTTATTGAGTGATTTTAACTTTAATTATTTACCATCTAATGTTTCCTTTAACACAAATATAAACAGACAATATAACCGTCAGCAGTTTAGACAAGTTGATGTTGAGGGATTAGGTTTGGAGCCGCTATATCGAAGAAATTTTATGTTTAATTACCAGTATGGATTCAATTATAACTTAACAAAATCGTTGAAATTAAATTACACTGCGTCCTCAAATAACATCGTGAGAAATTATTTGACTGAGGATAATGAGCCTATTGATAGTTTTACAATTTGGGATAGTTACTGGGATATTGGTACTCCTAATCAACACATGCAACAGTTAGTAGTGAATTACGAAATCCCAATTAATAAGATTCCGTTGTTTGGTTTTGTAAAAGCAAATTACACTTATACGAGTGATTATAACTGGCAAAGAACATCAACAGCTTTGTCTCAAATAGAAATAGATAACACAAGTTATAATCTTGGAAATACAATTCAAAATGCACGTTCAAACAATTTGAACGCCAATTTAAATATGGAAACGCTATACAAGTATTTAGGGCTAACAAGAAAAGGAACAAGTTCAATAAGTAAACCAAGGGCTATTGCTCCTAAACCAGGGGAAAAGATCGTTAATACAAATCAAACGCAAGAGCAGAAAAATGGATTTGTAAAAGATTTGATTGGCGTGCTAACTAGTGTAAAAAACATACAGTTAAATTATACGGAGAACAGCGGAACCGTTTTACCGGGTTATACACCTAGTATCGGATTCTTAGGATCTTCACGACCATCATTCGGTTTTGTTTTTGGTAGCCAAGATGATGTTAGATATGAAGCAGCCAAAAATGGTTGGTTGACAGACTATCAGGATTTTAATCAAAATTTTACGCAAGTAACTAATAAGGTGTTCAAAGCTACTGCAAATGTAGATTTGTTTCCTGATCTTAAAATTGATTTAAATGCTGACCGATCATTATCTGAAAATTATTCAGAGCAGTATGATGTGTCAGCTGGCGGAATTTATAATTCGCGTTCACCGTATACGTATGGGTTATTTTCAGTATCGACAGTTTTAATTAAATCATCGTTTTCACAAAGCGACGAAAATACGTCGGCTGCATTTGATGATTTTAGAAGTAATAGGCTGATTGTAGCAAATAGATTAGCTACAGCACGAGGGATTGATGTAAATAATCCGATTAATATAGACGCTGAAGGGTATCCAATTGGTTACGGGAAAAATAATCAAGCAGTTTTATTACCAGCATTTTTAGCGGCCTATTCAGGTACAAGCGCAGATAATGTTTCGTTAGGTATTTTTAGAAATGTTCCTATTCCAAATTGGAATATAAAGTATAACGGCCTTATGCGCTATGATATGTTTAAACGTAATTTTAAACGTTTTTCATTACAGCATAATTATAGAGCATCATATACTGTTAATCAATATAGATCTAATTTTGACTTTGATAATACGCCAAATGGGGTCGATGCTAGCGGTAATTTTTTCAATAAAATCATTATGTCTAACATTAACTTAGTAGAGCAATTTAGTCCACTTGTTAGAATGGATTTTGAATTGAAAAGTTCGTTAAAGGTATTGACAGAAATCAAAAAAGATCGTGCTTTATCTATGAGTTTTGATAATAATTTATTGACAGAAGTAAAAGGTATAGAGTATGTGGTAGGACTAGGGTATCGTTTTAAGGATGTTATTTTTTCATCAACCTTAGCAGATAACGCCAATGGTATTATAAAAGGTGATATTAATTTAAAAGGAGATTTGTCCTATCGTAATAATCAAACCATTGTAAGGTATTTAGATTATGACAATAACCAGCTTGCTGGTGGGCAAAACATTTGGTCATTAAAGATTACTGCTGATTACTCTTTTAGTAGAAATCTAACCGCAATTTTCTATTACGATCATTCGTTCTCGAAAGCAGTAATATCAACTTCTTTCCCGCTTACTAATATTCGTTCTGGATTTACATTACGTTATAATTTTGGGAATTAATTTTGGTTTCTGCTCAAGATTTGATTAGAAGATTATTACATTTGTGAAGAAAAAAATCAATTATTAATACAAATAAGAATTTATATGAGCATTCCAGCAAATTTAAAGTACACAAAAGATCACGAATGGGTTAGTATTGAAGGAGACGTAGCTACAGTAGGTATTACGCATTTTGCTCAAAAAGAGTTAGGTGATATCGTTTATGTTGAAGTAGAGACTTTGGATCAATCATTAGAAAAAGATGAGGTTTTTGGTACTGTAGAAGCAGTTAAAACGGTTTCAGATTTGTTTTTGCCAATGGCCGGTGAGGTCATCGCTTTTAATGAAGACTTGGAGAGTACTCCTGAAACAGTAAATTCTGATCCTTATGGAGCGGGATGGATGATTAAAATTAAAGTTGCAAACCCAGCAGATTTTGACTCATTGCTTTCAAGCGACGATTACAAAACATTAATAGGTGCTTAAAAAACTCAGCTTATTTGCAGCTGTTTCTTGGACGTTGATTGTTTTTTCCTTGTGCCTCGTAAAGTCAAGTGAGATTCCCGTAGTAAATATTGTTAATCTAGATAAACTTGTACACGCATTTTTCCATTTTGTATTCGTAATACTTTGGTTCACGTGGTTTAGTTATCAGTACAAACAGGTTACTTACTATAAGTTGGTTGCAATTGTTTTTATTCTCTCTGTATTTTATGGAGTAGCCATAGAGGTAGCACAATTAGTATTTACAGAGACACGCTTTGCAGATGTTTTTGATGTTTTAGCAAATTTGACAGGCGCAGTTCTAGGAGTCGCTGCCCTTACTCTAGTGGTCAAAGTATTTCGTATCAATTAAATATAAAAAAATCTCACTTTAGGTGAGATTTTTTTTTTTAAGTATCATAATTGAATTAGAGTACTCAAATAACTTTTGTTATTCACAAAAGCATAGCGATTGACGAGCTGCTTTAAATATAAAATGTATTTTTGTAGATGTATACTAAACAGTAACCCAACCCTTGACAGATGAATATTAGACAATACCTAGATTCAACCTACTTAAAGACGGCGACTCAGGCAGGCTTGTCTGAATCGGCTAATACGAGCGTAGTAAAAACCTGTATCCAAGAGGCGATTGATGAAAACTTTAAGTTGATAATGATTCGTCCTGATCATGTTGTTCTTGCAAAAGAAATGATCTTAAAGGCAAATTCTGTAGTTCAAGTGGGTACTGTTATAGACTTCCCTGAGGGTAAGTCATGTTTAGAGGATAAGTTGCAAGAAGCCAATCTTGCTATACAAAATGGCGTAGATGAGATTGATTTTGTGTGTAATTACGAAGCCTTTAAAGTAGGTGATATTGACCTTGTTAAAGAAGAGATTGTTAAAGGATCTAAACTTGGCTTAGAGAACGGTAAAATCGTAAAATGGATTATTGAAGTTGCAGCGCTAAATGACAAACAGATAATACAGATAGCCACATTGATAAAAAACTGCATTATTTCTAATTTTGAAGAAAGGCAGTACTGTTCCGTTTTTGTAAAGTCATCAACTGGATTTTACAAAACTGAGGATGGTTTACCTAACGGAGCAACGATTCCAACGATTATAATGATGTTAGAAAATGCTTCGCCTCTGCCAATCAAGGCGGCCGGTGGTGTTCGCACTTATGCCGAAGCAAGAGAGATGATAAGTTTGGGTGTCAAAAGGATTGGTACATCAGGGGCAAAGTCAATTGCGAACGGAACAAGTGCAGAATCAGAATATTAAAATTGCAGTTAGTATGAAAAAAAGTTTATTAACTTTATTTTTAGTGGGTTTTAGTTTTATTATACAAGGTCAAAGTACAGATTCTAGTTTGTCAGTTGAGCGATTTCCTGTTTTTGGTGATTGTGAAAATCAGGAAGGCATTCGTTTAGAAAACTGTTTTTATAATAAAGTACAAAAGTTTGTTTTTGAAAATTATATCGTACCAGAAAACTTGGTTAAAAATAATTATAAAGGTGTAGTTAAAGTTCTTTTTGAGGTAGATGCGAAAGGAGTGTTTAAAGTAATCTATGTAAACGCTGTCGATGAAAATCTAATTGCAGAAGCTAAAAGAGTTTTCGCTAAGTTACCCAAGATTAGTCCTTCTACTTACAATGGAAGACCCATTTACTCAAAGTATACTATTACGATTGCTATCCCTTTATTAGACCCAGATAGTATTGTTGCTAATGATGCCGTTGCATCAGTTACAGTTAATACAAAAGCAAAGCAACTTACAGAGCTAGATAGTATAGTTTATTCGAAGTATAATAGTCCTGAACTAGTAAGCAGTTTAAGAATTCCTTTTTCGCATAGTTATTACGCTCAATTTGATGCTGCATTAAATCAGGTGGGGAGCAATAATCATACTGCATCTAAGCCATACAG
>CAXBGV010000235.1:0-4793 GCA_963975235.1 uncultured Flavobacterium sp.
TGGTGGTGGAACAATTTACGTCAAACGTCGTGAACTAAGCTCCTATGGTATTATTAGATACAATTACAAAAGGCTTGTCATGACGACAAGCCTTTTTTTTTGTGCCAATAAAACAATAAACAACACTATTAATCCTAAATACTATTCCTTTGAAACTATTTACATTAAAAACAAAATACAAACAAATACTAGCAGACACGATTACTCCGGTAAGCCTGTATTTTAAAATTAGAGATAAATTCCCTAATAGCCTTCTTCTAGAAAGTAGCGACTACCATGGCAATGATAATAGCTTTTCATACATCTGTTGCAATCCTATTGCTTCTATTAAAGTCGAAAATGAAATTATTACAAAACAATATCCTGACGGCACTGTAGAACAACTACCAATTGATGCCTCTATTGATATTCCTATGGTAATTCAAGAATTTTCAAGCCAATTCAAATCTGAAAAAAATGATTTCAAATTCATTAATAATGGTTTGTTTGGCTACATATCTTACGACGCCGTCCGCTACTTCGAGAAAGTTACAATCGCAAAAAAAGAAAATAGTAATACAATTCCAGATATTTATTATGCCGTATATCAAAATATAATTGCAATCAATCACTTCAAAAATCAAGCTTACATTTTTAGTCATAGCCTAGAAGGTATTGATAATATTGCGGAGATCGAACAATTGATGCAATCTCGAAATGTACCATC
Source organism: uncultured Flavobacterium sp. (assembly GCA_963975235.1). GTDB lineage: Bacteria > Bacteroidota > Bacteroidia > Flavobacteriales > Flavobacteriaceae > Flavobacterium. Next base: position 707 of record CAXBGV010000235.1, read on the forward strand.
CTACAAATTCTCAAAAGTTGGTGATGGATTCTCTAATTTGACTGATGAAGAATTTAAAAACAACGTTGCTCTTGCAAAAAAACATTGTTTCCGTGGAGATGTTTTTCAGTTAGTGCTATCTAGGCGATTCACACAAGGTTTCAAAGGAGACGAGTTCAATGTATACCGTGCATTGCGCAGCATAAACCCTTCTCCTTACTTATTCTTTTTTGATTATGGAGATTTCAAAATATTTGGGTCTTCGCCCGAAGCTCAAATCATAGTTAAAGATAGAAAAGCCGAAATACATCCAATTGCAGGAACATTTAAAAGAACTGGTGACGACGAAAAAGATGCTGTATTAGCGAAACAATTATCTGAGGATAAAAAAGAGAATAGTGAACATGTCATGCTGGTCGACCTAGCCCGCAATGACTTAAGTAGAAACGGACATCAAGTAAACGTAGAAAGTTATAGAGAGGTTCAATTTTTCTCACATGTGATTCATCTTGTATCAAAAGTTACCGGCCATCTTCATGAAAAAGCAACAACGATGCAAGTCGTAGCTGATACTTTTCCGGCAGGAACGTTAAGCGGAGCGCCAAAACACCGTGCAATGCAACTAATCGAAGAGTACGAAAAAACAAATCGTAATTTTTATGGGGGCGCTATAGGATTTATGGATTTTGAAGGCAACTTTAATCACGCCATAATGATTCGTACTTTTTTAAGTAAAAATCACCAATTACACTCACAAGCGGGAGCAGGAATTGTTGCGAGTTCTGATGAAGAAAGCGAAATGCAAGAGGTGTACAATAAATTACGTGCATTAAATACTGCGCTAGATCTAGCAGAACAAATTTAATAATAATAAATTCTAAAAAGGAGTGCAAGGCAAAATACCAATGTACACCTGAAACAACAATAAACAATGAAAAAAATATTAGTAATAGATAACTACGATAGCTTTACCTACAATTTAGTACATTATCTTGAAGACCTAAATTGTGAGGTTACTGTTTACAGAAATGATGAATTTGAACTAGACGAAATAAATCATTTTGATAAAATTTTACTTTCACCAGGACCTGGTATTCCCGATGAAGCAGGTTTGCTAAAAGCGGTTATCGAAAAATATGGCCCTACAAAGAGCATATTTGGTGTTTGTCTTGGACAACAAGCAATAGGCGAAGTATACGGTGGTACTTTATCTAATCTAGAAAAAGTGTATCATGGTATTGCTACAAAAGTAACCACAGCGGTAACTGATGAAATTTTATTTCAAGGTTTAGATAACGAGTTCGAAGTAGGACGTTATCACTCTTGGGTTGTCGATGCAACTTTACCAGATGTACTCGAGGCCACTTCCTTCGACGATAATGGTCAAGTTATGTCTTTGCGCCATAGAACGTACGACGTGCGCGGTGTACAGTTTCATCCTGAAAGTGTGCTAACTCCCACTGGAAAAAAAATGTTAGAAAACTGGGTAAACAGTTAAATTCAAAAGCACACCATATTAGATCGAATGACTTTTAGGAATTCGAATTTCAACTTTAAGATTTACTTCAACAAAATGAAAAATATATTAAATAGATTAATTAGTCACGAAACTTTATCTCAGGACGAAGCGAAGGATGTGTTAGTTAACATCTCTAACGGAAGTTACAATAGCAGTCAAATTGCTTCATTCTTGACCGTTTATATGATGCGCAGCGTAACTATAGACGAGCTTGCTGGATTTCGCGAGGCACTTTTAGAATTATGCATTCGTGTCGATTTATCTGGTTACAACACCATTGACTTATGTGGAACTGGTGGTGACGGTAAGGACACTTTTAATATTTCGACCCTCGCCTCATTTGTGGCCGCGGGTGCTGGAATAAAAGTAGCTAAACACGGGAACTACGGTGTGTCATCAATATCCGGTTCAAGTAATGTAATGGAAAAACTTGGAATCAAGTTTAGTAACGACAATGGTTTTTTAGAAAAATCGATGGATAAAGCGGGAATAGCAATCCTTCACGCACCACTGTTTCATCCTGCCATGAAAAATGTAGGCCCAATTAGAAAAGAACTTGCCGTAAAAACATTTTTTAACATGTTAGGCCCTATGGTCAATCCGTCGTTTCCTCAAAACCAACTAGTTGGTGTTTTCAATTTAGAATTAGCTCGCATGTATGCGTACTTGTATCAGGATACGGCAACAAATTACACGATTCTACATTCCTTAGATGGTTATGATGAAGTATCCCTTACCTGCCCTACTAAGGTAATCACTCCAAAAATGGAAGGCATGCTCAATGCAGCAACTTTTGGTCTGCAACCACTGAATCAAATTGATATTCAAGGCGGAACGACAATTGAGGAATCAGCACAATTATTTACCACGATCATTTCTGGTAAAGGAACTGCAGCTCAAAACAATGTTGTTTGTGCTAATGCAGGTATGGCTATTGCAACTGTAAACGGCTGCTCACCATTAGATGGTTTTGAATTAGCACAAGAAAGCCTATTGGCTGGAAAAGGACTTAAGGCACTACAAACCATGCAAGAATTAAGTAAATAACGAATAGAACAGATCAATTTCACTATTTAAATTAAAAAAATGAATATTCTAGATAAAATTATAGTTGATAAAAAACGAGAAGTCATTCTTAAAAAATCAATTATCCCTGTTTCACAACTCGAAGCATCTGTTTTTTTTGAGAAAGAAACAATTTCATTAAGTACCAATCTAAAAAACAGTAGTACTGGAATTATTGCTGAGCACAAAAGACGTTCTCCATCTAAAGCAGAAATCAATTACGGTTTCACTGTTGAAGAGGTTGTAAAAGGATACGAATTAGCGGGTGCTTGCGGTATTTCTGTCTTAACAGATGGTAAATATTTTGGCGGTTCACTAGACGATTTACTATTGGCAAGAGCCGCTGTAAATATTCCGCTTCTGCGAAAAGAATTTATTGTAGATGAATACCAAATTCTAGAAGCAAAAGCGCATGGAGCTGATTTAATTCTGCTCATCGCAGCTGTTTTAACTCGCGAAGAAATTAAATCTTTGTCTCAATTTGCAAAAAATTTAGATCTTGAGGTATTACTAGAGGTGCACAACCTAGAAGAACTAGAAAAATCTATTATGCCAACTTTAGATATGATTGGTGTAAACAATAGAAACCTGAAAACGTTTGAGGTAAGCCTAGATTTCAGTAAACAATTAGCTAGCCATATTCCCAATGACTTCGTGAAAGTTTCTGAAAGTGGTATTAGTTCTATCGCTGCAATCAACGAACTAAAGCCTTACGGTTATAAAGGATTTTTGATAGGTGAGAATTTCATGAAAACAGATAATGCTGGAAAAGCAGCTACCGATTTTATTTCACAGCTATAAATGCAAACGAAAGGCAATAAAAATTAAAACCCAGTATTATGAAACTCAAAATTTGTGGCATGAAGTATCCTGAAAATATTCTCGAAGTAGCATCGCTACAACCCGACTACATGGGATTTATATTTTGGGAAAAATCGTCTCGATATTTTGATGGGCAAATTCCAGATTTACCAAAATCAATAAAAAAAACAGGTGTTTTTGTTAATGAATCGATTGCGATTATTATTGAAAAAATAATTAAAAATAATTTACAAGCAGTGCAATTACATGGTAAGGAATCTGCAGATTTTTGCTTAAATTTGAGTAACGAATTCGATAGCAATAATCTCGGTAATATTGAAATCATAAAAGTGTTTTCTGTAGCTGATGATTTTGATTTTGAGCTCTTAAAACCTTTCGAAAATCGATGTGATTACTTCCTTTTTGACACCAAAGGAAAATTACCAGGCGGTAACGGAACCACATTTGATTGGAATGTATTAAAAAATTACCCTTCAACGAAACCCTTCTTTTTAAGCGGTGGTGTAGGACTTGAAGAGACCACAGCAGTCAATGAAATAACAAAAACTAATTTACCCGTTTACGCTATTGATGTAAACAGTAAATTCGAAATAGAACCAGGATTAAAAAATACAGAGTTACTAAGAGCATTTCAACATAATTTGGAGCTCTAACCTTAAATTTAAAAACAATGTCATACAACGTAGACGAAAAAGGCTATTA
>CAXBGV010000236.1:0-4728 GCA_963975235.1 uncultured Flavobacterium sp.
TAAAAACTGCCCATCGCGTAATACGAATGGATTTGCCTGCTTATGGATTAACCGGTCCATTCCCTGACAGGAACTACTCTATTGCACATTATACTTCATTTATTCAAGACTTTTTAGATGTACTAAAAGTAAAAAAATGTGCTGTTGTTGGTAATTCCCTTGGGGGAGAAATCGCATGGAACTATGCAGTAGAACAACCAGAAAGGGTTAATAAATTAATTTTAATAGATGCTGCTGGTTATCCTATTATTTCAAAGAGTGTTCCGCTTGCTTTTCAAATAGGAAAAACACCAATTCTAAATAAAATTTTAACCTATATCACGCCCCGTTTTATCGTAAAAGCAAGTATCGAAAATATTTATCATGATGAAAAAAAAGTAAATTCATCTTTAGTAAATCGTTATTTTGAATTAACCCTAAGAGAAGGTAACCGTCAAGCTTTTATTGATCGTTTTACTGTAATCAAAGATTCAAATGATTATAAAAAAATCCAAAAAATAAAGCAACCTACTTTGATTATTTGGGGAGCTGATGATTTGTTGATTCCTATAGAAAATGGCACTAGATTTCATAACGATCTACCAAATAGCACCCTCCAAATCATAAAACAAACAGGACACACTCCCATGGAAGAGAGCCCAGTAGAAAGTTTAAAACCAGTAATTGAGTTCCTAACTAAAGAGTATTAAAAAACGGAAGAGAATACTAATGTATAGCTTACAATCCTATTTAGTCTTTCAAAAAAGAAATGCAATAACACGCACAAAAGACTATTTTGAAGATCTCGTGCGATTTTAATGTATCTTTGATCTTTACACCATTAATTACTATGCATCAACTACTTACTATGATACTATTATTTTGCGCCTTACAATCAAATCTATTATTTGACTTTACTACAAACGCATCTATAAACGATTGGACTGTAGTTAACGACGTCGTTATGGGAGGTGAATCATCAAGTACGATAAAACTGAACGAAGAGGGACATGGTGTTTTTGAAGGTAACATTTCCTTGGATAATAATGGCGGATTTTCATCGGTTCGCTATCGATTCCCGAAAAAAAAACTACAACAATACTCTCGAATTGTGATAAAAGTTCAGGGCGATGGTAAGCAGTATCAGTTGCGAATAAAAGCAAATTCCAATGAGTATTACTCCTACATTATGCCATTTTCCACGACAGGAATTTGGCAAGAAATTGAGATTCCGCTGCGCGACTTTTATCCTTCTTTCCGAGGTCGGAAATTAAACCAACCCAACTTCTCAAAAGACACCTTAGAGGAAATTACCTTTTTAATTGGAAACAAAAAGAAAGAAAGCTTCAAAATCCTCATCGACAAAATTGAGCTACGATAATTCATACAGTTCATTTGAAATCGCCCGAGTTGCTGACTAAATCCAGAATCATCGTACCACATCATAAAAAAATGTACCTACAAAGGTAGTTTATCACTACTACGCTTTGTAAATACATTGTTATTGCTACCAAAAAATATAGGTAATGCTTTTTATGTAGACTATTCCTCTACTTATAATTGTTTGTAAATCACTCCGTCTTTCATCACAAAAACAACATTGTTTACCGTTGTAATGTCCTTTGTTGGATCCTCATTTGTAGCCACTATATCAGCTACATAACCTGATTCTAGCGCTCCAATTTTATTCTCCATTTGTAAAATAGTTGCATTAACTATAGTAGCAGCTTGGATTGTTTTAATGGCAGGCATACCCGCCTCGTACATATAAACAAACTCTTTTCCGTTCTCCCCATGAGGAAAAACTGCAGCATCGGTACCAAAACCAATGGGTACACCTTTTTTGTATGCTCTAGCAAAAGTAGCTTTAATCTTTGGTCCAATTGCTAATGCTTTTGGTACTACAATCGCTGGATAATAGTTGGGAATTAGGGCTTTTTCTGCAACAAAACTTCCTGCAGAAAGCGTAGGAATATAGTAGGTATTGTTTTTTATCATTAGGTCCATAGTAGCATCACTCATTTCAGTACCATGCTCGATCGTTTTAACACCTGCTTTAATAGCACGCTGCATTCCGTCATCGCCATGAGCATGAGCAGCAACTTGCAATCCATAGTCTTTTGCAGTCGCAACAATTGCATCCATTTCTTCTTGCGTAAATTGAGCATTAGTCCCACTTTTAGCTACAGATAAAACGCCACCCGTTGCCGTAATTTTTATCCAATCTGCTCCATTTTTATATCTTTGTCTTACTGCTTGCTTAGCGTCATCTATACTGTTTACTACACCTTCTGCAGGACCTGGGCTTCCCATCAAATCTTTACGGTAGCCATTAGTAGGATCAGCATGTCCACCTGTTGAGGCTAACGCCTTTTCAGCCGTTAAAATTCTTGGTCCAACTACTTTTCCTTGATTAATTGCATTTCGTAAAGAAACATTAATACCGCTTCCCCCTAAATCTCTAACCGTTGTGAATCCAGCCATCAAGGTAGTTTTAGCATACCCAATCGAGTTAAAAGCAATATCAGCATCATTTAATGTGAATTCGTCTGCGTAATGTGTGGGACTTGTCTCCTCCTCCACATGCATATGCATGTCTATCCAACCAGGCATGACCGTTTTAGTCTTCAAATCAATAATTTTATCAGTAGAAGAGGTCGGATTTATAAAACCATCTTGCACCGCTTTTATCATCTTATTTGAGACAATGATGGTTTTATTATTTAAAACTTTACCATTTTTAGTGTCAATAATTTTACCGCAATGCAAATAAGTATCTTGAGCGAAGGAAAATGTACCAAAAAGTAAACTTACGAGTAGTAATATTTTTTTCATAATTATTAATATTTTATCTAAAGATATAAAAAAACAACAAACTTGGCTTTACGCATCAGTCACTTATTAATCCCATTATCAATTTTATACAAATAAAAGTAGCACCAACTATAGCTTAACTTACAGCATAAAATGAAAAACGTTATTGTAAAAACTAAACTATTTAAGTGTAAATAATAGATTCATCCATTACTTACACAATTTTGCTAGAAAGCAACTAATTGGACTAAATCTCTTTTTAAAGTTTGAATTATTAAGTCTAATTTTGCTTTTTAATTTTTGAAAATTAAAAAATATCATTAATTTTTATTTAATTTGCGAATAAATTCAACATTCGAATACATGACTCCAATAACAAGACTCTTTGATTTTCCTTATTACCAACAAGAAAGTAAAAACCTCTACCCAAGAATATATTGCTAAAGCCAATGCAGTGTCAAGAGCATTGTTAAAAATGGGCATAAAAAAGGGCGATAGAATCGCTTTAATATCAACTAATAATAGAACCGAATGGAATATTATGGATATTGGAGCTTTGCAAACTGGCGCACAAACCGTGCCTATATATCCAACTATCTCTGAGAACGATTATGAATATATCTTAAATCATTCTGAGGCAACATATTGTTTTATTTCAGATAGTGAAATATTAAAAAAGATAAATTTAATTAGACACAACGTACCTAATTTAAAAGAGGTTTATAGCTTTGATAAAATAGATGGTTGCAAAAACTGGGAGGAACTTTTACAATTAGGCGAAGACAGCAGCAATCAAAACGATGTAGAAGAAAGTAAAAACAACGTTCAGGCGAGCGACTTAGCAACAATAATATACACATCAGGTACAACAGGTAGACCTAAAGGAGTAATGTTATCGCACAACAATATCGTTTCTGATGTATTACATAGTGCTGAGCGTATTCCTTTTCAACAAGGAAATGCAACTGCATTAAGTTTCTTACCTGTGTGTCACATTTTTGAAAGAATGTTACTTTACTTATACCAATACTATGGTGTATCTATTTATTTTGGAGAGTCAATAGATAAAATTACAGATAACCTAAAAGAAGTACAACCTACAGTTATTACTGCAGTACCTAGATTATTAGAGAAAGTTTACGATAAAATATACGCCAAAGGAACTGAGTTAACCGGAATCAAAAAGAAATTATTTTTCTGGGCAATTGACTTAGGATTGCGTTATGAACCTTATGGTGCAAATGGTGCTTGGTATGAATTTCAATTAAAAATTGCACGTAAACTTATTTTCAGTAAATGGAAAGAAGGACTAGGCGGTAAATTAGAATTGATGGTTTCAGGAAGTGCCGCATTACAAACAAGACTAACACGTGTTTTTGCTGCTGCCGAAATTCCGGTTATGGAAGGGTACGGATTAACAGAAACATCTCCTGTAATCTCAGTAAACGACCAAAGAAACAAAGGGTTTAGAGTAGGAACTGTAGGGAAATTAATTGGTTGTGTAGAAGTTAAAATTGCTAGCGACGGTGAAATTCTTGTTAAAGGACCTAACGTAATGATGGGTTACCTTAAGGACGAAAAATTAACTAGCGAAGTAATTGTGGATGGCTTCTTCCATACAGGTGACATAGGAGAATTTGATAAAGATGGTTTCTTGAAAATTACAGATCGTAAAAAAGAAATGTTTAAAACATCTGGAGGAAAATATATTGCACCACAAATTATAGAAAACATGATGAAACAATCGCGTTTCATTGAACAAATAATGGTTATTGGTGAAGGTCAAAAAATGCCTGCAGCTTTTATTCAAACTAATTTTGAATTTATAAAAGAATGGGCAGCGATTCACAAACTAAACATCGGTACGACAAACGAAGAAATTGTTAGCAACGAAAAAGTAATCGCACGAATTCAAGAAGAAATTGATACAATTAA
>CAXBGV010000237.1:0-4710 GCA_963975235.1 uncultured Flavobacterium sp.
ACAATAAAATCTGGTTGGTGCTTTGCTACAATACGATCAAGTGCCTCACCGTCTAGCATATTGATGACTTCAAATCCATGAGCTACTTGCATGGCAGGGGCATTTTCATAGCTGTCAACAGCAATTACGGTTTGCCCAATGCGCTGTGCAGCGATTACAAATTCTTTTCCTAATTCGCCGGAACCTAGCAGTAGTATTTTCATTTTGAAGTTTTGTGTTGTTGTAGAATATTAGAACAGTAAAAGTAACTAAAAATGTTTTTAACAGCAAAGTTCAATAGTATTTACGCGAATAGCGCAAAGCTTTGTATTGAATTAAAAAAGGTTGGCAAACACTTTCTGAAAAAATCTTTGCCAACCTTACATAATCTTTTGTGAACTTTGTGGTTAAGATCTAATGAAAATGATCTTCTTGAATTTCGCATTCACCCTATTTTCCGCAAGGGTTACAATTAAATTTCAGTTTGTGTTCTAATGTACTGGAGTCGACTAGTATTATTTTCATTACTTTAAATTATGGAGAGAACTAATGAGCTTTCCGAACTTAGTATTTTTGTTTGTAAAAAGTAGCAGCGATATTCTTTTGTGTGGCAATATCATAACAAAAAATAATAGGTATGGCCCGTTCGTCTCGTCGAACACGCTCACGTCAGCCTGTGTAGGAGAGCATTTCAGGTCTTTTTAGTAAACCTTATATTTTTATTAGTAATCTAATTATTTACTTTTATTTTCAGCTTTTTATCTTTTTTTGACGCAAAAAACAGTCTTTTTATTGAAATAGTAGCGTAACTAATTAGTTTGCAATAATATATGAGTAAAGACAAATATGTCCGAATGGGCTATCGAAATGTCCGAATGGGCTACTGGTTTTATTTTTTAACAAATATCTTTGCCAACGATTTGTTAATTTATTTGTCATATGGAAAGAAAACTACACACTGCATTCTGGATTCAAAAACAGAATATTTTTATTTTATTATTTCTTTTATTTTCGTTTCTCGGTTTTTCTCAAGAAGCTAATCACATTAGACTTGGGCAAAAAGAATTTGTTCGAGAATACTTTAAAGGAACTTATTGGGATGCCAAAATTGTTGGATCTAATCTTTATTTTTCTGCCCTTATCTCAGATGATGAATGTGACAAAGGGGACAATTATATACAGACATTAGAGATTGAATTAGCAGGGAAACGTTTATTCAAACTGCAACAAAAACCAGGTGCGGTATCTACTGAGTTTGCGTTGACTAGTGGTAATAATTCATGTATTAATGACGGCATATTGCAGTGGGACACTGTTAAAGATTATCCTTTTTCTTATAAACATTTGGCTTATAATGGAAATAATGGTATTGTTTATTTTACCATTCCATTGCCAGCTGAATTTCTTGTTGGTCCTGTGACACTTGCTGTAAGTGCTACGCATGACGGTACCCATAATTCAACGGCTTCTTATACAACTCCAGTATTGCCAACAATGCCAGATTTAAGAATAACTCAAGGCTGTAGTGCGGTAAAATTGGCATGGAATAAATTATCGGTTCCATCAAATTTAAATGCCTCTGATTTTATCTATGTGATAAGTAAGGATGGAGCAGTGGTTTGGGCATTAGATGCTTCTCAGGTAGGTTATGAAGTAAAAGGTGTTACTGGTACTGTTAATGCTAAAGTAGATTTGAGATGGAAAACTGAAATTATTGATAGTAAGTCAATTGATGGTTCGTCTTATGATCCATTATCCATACCTGCAGAGCTCACGGCAAGTACGAATAGGTGTGATGGAACGGTAGAGTTAAAATGGCAATGGTCGCAATCAAGTCCAACTAATTTTGTAGTGTATCGTTCTGACAATCCTACAACAGGTTTTACACTTGTTTCGAATACAATTTTAGGTACCAAAAGATCGTATATTGTTTCTGGATTAGATCGTGGAAAAGAATATTATTTTAAAATTGCTGCCAAAGGCGGAAAATGTCCTGATGAAATAGGAGCAAGATCTGAGGATGATGTTGTAGGTATTTCTCCTGCTGATCCATTGGAACCTATAAATGCTAAAATGAGCTTGGTCACCGGAACTGATTCAGGAGTTAGCTTAACTTGGAATGAAAAACAATGGTTAGCTGTTGATTTCCAAAATGCGACAGATCAAAAATATCGAATCTTGAGAAGAGATTTAAAAAAGGGAAGTGAGACCATTATAGAGCTTCCTATTGGAGATTTGTATCAAAGTCAGGTTCAAGGAAAAACTAGAAATGCAGCAACAGGATTTGCACTTAGTTATTTAGACAAAGAAGTGAGTACTTGTGAGTCATATTCTTATAAAATTTTAGCCATTAATAATTGCAAAACAACTACTGCAGTTGTGTTTACTAAAGTGGATAACACGGATAAATTAAGTGTTACCAATATAGATTTATCGGCAGTTTTTGCTGCTAAAAACCTAGAAACATCAAAAGGATATTTTGGTAACATCGTTCAATTAGATTGGACTACTGATCAAAATGCTGATTTTGTTGGGAATTACAAAATTTATAGAAGAACACTAAACAGTGTTGTTGTGCCTGAATTGCAAATTACTGTAGATAAGAATACTCGCTCTTGGGCTGATACCCGTGCATTAGCGCAAACATTATATGAGTATTATGTTGTAGCTGTTGCTGATTGTGGTTTGGATAAAATCGTGAGTTACGATATCAATTTATTATCAGGTAAAACCTTTACTCAAGTAGCCGCAATACAAGGCTTAGCTTCAGGTATTGGTTTTAGATTACCTGCTGGAATTGTAACAGGTAATATTAGTTATACTGGCGGTTTTGCAGTACCTAATGTTAAAGTTGTTGCTGAAAAAGACGGGGCTATTACCGGAAATGCTTTGTCATTTGATGGAGTAAATCAAACGGTAAAAATTAATCCAGATGCAAGATCAATTAATTACAATACCTCAGGATTTTCTACATCTGTTTGGTTGAAACCTAAAGTGTTAACAGGAATTCAAACTATAGCTTCACAATCGGGTGTTTTTACTATTGGAACGAATGGTAGCAAAGTAACTGTAACTATTGGAAGTACTACCATAACCTCTCAAGCAAATTTGGTAGTGAACACATATACTAATGTTTTTGCAACTCGAAGTGGTAGTCAATTAACATTATATATTAATGGTAAAAAAGACAAAGAAGTTGCAATAAGTGGATCGTTAGTGGCAAGTTCTAGTAGTTCTATTTATTTAGGAAGTAATGGTACTGCCAATTATTTCAATGGAATTCTAGATGAATTTCGTATCTACAAAACGGCTTTATCTGCTGCAGATGTAGAACGTGACTATGGTCGATTAATACAAGCTGAAACTCCAAACATTGTAGGTAACTGGCGATTTGATGAAGGATTTGGTCCTTATGTTTTCGATTCTTCTAAAGAAGGAGGGGTTTATAATAAGATTGATGGTGCATTAATAAATGCAACTTGGAGTAAAGACGTGCCTTCAAAAGTACAATTGGGCTTTGCTGGTTTTAGTGATATTAATGGTAATTATGTTATCGAAGGAATATCATACAATAGTACAGGAGAGAATTTTAATATTACCCCAACGATTACTTTGTCGGGTTCGATTCATGCGTTTTCTCCATCCAATCGAATTTTGTATCTAGGTGAGGGAAGTAGCACCGAAAACAATATCGATTTTATAGATAAATCTTCATTTAATGTTTCGGGTTCTGTGGTTTATAACTTCCCTAATATTGAAGGCGGAACCTTTAAAAGTTCCGGTTCAGAAGGGATTTCTATCTGGATCGATGGTGAACAACAAGCCATGAAAGAAGGGAAATTTGTACTTACCGATCAAAATGGTCAATTTGCTTTAAATGTACCAATCGGAAAACATTTTTTAGAGTTTAGAAAAGATGGGCATACTTTTCAAAGTGCTACTTATCCACCTACTGGCACTTATGACTTTCAAGATAATCTTTCAGGAATTGAAGTTTTAGACAATACCAAACATAAATTAGTAGGTCGTGTAATTGGTGGATTGGTTCAATCTAGAAAAATATTAGGTTTTTTAGGAGATAAAGGTAAGCTAAAACCAGAAAATCAAAGTGTCAATAATATTGGTGTAACTACTTTTACATTGACATCTGTAGATACACGTATTAAAAGAAGCGTAGAAACGGATCCAGAAACTGGAGAGTTTGAAATTTCATTACCTCCCAAAGAATATGAATTTTCAGATGTATTATACAAAGAGGGCGGTGCGACTTTGTTTTTTAAGAAAGATATTCAATCCGTAAAATTAGATGATGAGGATGCGTATACCGGTGTTGAAGTTGAAGCTCCAGTTAAAGTTGGTTCGGAATATGTTAACAAAAAAGCAACATACAATGTAGCGAAAACATTGACTTACCGCAGTACCCCAAGTATGACGGTTAAAAATAGTAAAGCACTTGATTATTTGCCAAATACCAAAGTAGGAAGCGTTGCCAAAACTCAAATAGGCGAAACTACGGTTAAATTTGTCGATAAAGCATCAGGCCTAGATGTTGCAGTACCAACTGAGGATTTACCTTATCCAATGTTTTTACAAGGAAAAAGTTATCAAACAACTATAAAAGCGGTCGAAGTGTATAGCTATAACGGAACAAGACCTTTGAAAAATCCAGCAACTGATGAAGTAGCTGTATTAGATGGTTCCTTGACTGTAAGTAATGGTATTAGTGCCAAA